>NZ_JASGFD010000048.1:0-38039 GCF_047605705.1 Silvibacterium sp.
TACCCATCCCTTCAGCGCAAAAATGCAAAGTCCGCAAAGTTACGCAAAGAGGGATAAGCGAGGATCCGGATGCCCCACCTCTCGATTCTGAGAGGTGGGTTCGTAGAGCCGCAGTCCGCGACCAACGGGAGCGCCACGCGAAGCGATTCGCCCCACGCGGAGTGGTAGTAGACTCGGCTGCATGCCACGCACTGCACGCCTTCTCACCCTGCTTGGGACTGCCACGCTTGCGCTCTCCACTTTTGCCCAAACGCCTGCCCAGCCGCCCGCGCCGCATCCTGTCACGCTCGACGACCTCTTCCGCTTTCACGATGTCGCCAATCCCGAGCTCTCGCCCGATGGCCAGTGGGTGCTCTACACCGTGGCCCACACCGATGAAGAGAAGGACAAGCGGCTGACCGATCTCTACATCACCCGCTTCGATGGGAGCGAGACCCTGCAGCTGACCTACAGCGTCGACAACTCGCCCAGTCAGCCGCGCTGGAGTCCGGACGGCAAGTTCATCACCTTTGAGACCGATCGCCCTGGCAAGGCCAAGGGCACGCAGGTCTGGATCCTCGACCGCCGCGGCGGCGAAGCCCGCCAGCTTACCGACGTGAAGGGTCACCTCGGCGGCTATGCCTGGTCGCCCGACGGCAAGAAGCTGCTGCTCGCCATCACCGCCGATGACGATGACAAGAAAGACCCGAAGGCCGGCGATAAGGACAAGAAGGACGAGAAGCCCAAGCCTGTCGTCATCGACCGCTACCACTTCAAGCAGGACGTCGAGGGCTATCTCAGCGACAACAAGCACGAGTTGCTCTATCTCTGGGATGTCGATACCCACAAGCTCGAGAAGCTGACCAACGACATCAATCACGATGAGAACGATCCGAAGTGGTCGCCCGACGGCACGAAGATCGCCTTTGTCAGCAATCATGACGCTGACCCCGACCGTACCACCAACACCGATATCTTCGTCGTCGATACGAAGCCCAACTCCGCGCCGAAAAAGCTGACCACCTTCGACGGCCCCGACGGCGGCCGCCTCGCCTGGAGCCCGGACAGCAAGTGGATCGCCTACACGCAGGGCTCAGAGCCGAAGTTCGAGGAGTACGACCAGCAGAACCTCGCCATCGTGAATGCGGATGGCACCGGTCAGCGCCTCGTCGCGCCGAAGCTCGATCGCGGCGTCCGCAACCCGGTCTTCTCCGCCGATGGCAAAAGCATCACCGTGCTCGTCGAGGATGACCGCAATGAATACCCGGCAGAAATCGACATCGCCAGCGGCTCGGTCAAGCGCCTTCTTGATGGCGATGGCGTGGTCACCGCGCTCAACGAGGCCGCGGGCAAGACCGTTGTCCTCCGCACCATCGATACCGCGCCCGGCGAACTGTTTGCTTTCGACAATGGCCAGCTGCACCAGCTCACGCATGAGAACGATGCCCTGCTGTCGGAATTGAAGCTCGGCAAGACCCTCGATCTCGAAGCGAAGGAAAAGGACGGCGCAACACCGCACTCCCTGCTCACGCTGCCGCCCGATGCGGTTGCAGGCAAAAAGTATCCGATGCTGTTACGTATTCACGGCGGACCCAACGGCCAGGATGCGCACGCCTTCACGATCGAGCGCCAGCTTTTCGCTGCGCGCGGCTATGCCGTGCTCAATGTGAACTATCGCGGCAGCTCGGGGCGCGGCAAGGCGTGGCAGCAGTCGATCTTCGCCGATTGGGGCAATCATGAGGTCGCCGACCTGCTCGCCTCGGTCGATGAAGCGGTGAAGGAAGGCTATGCCGATCCTGACCACCTCGGCGTAGGCGGCTGGAGCTACGGCGGCATCCTCACCGACTACACCATCGCCTCCACCACGCGCTTCAAGGCGGCCATCAGCGGCGCGGGCATGGGCAATCCCATCGGGCTCTACGGCATTGATGAATATGTGCACCAATACAACACCGAGCTGCTGCCGCCGTGGAAGGCGCAGGAGACCTACATCAAGCTCGCGTATCCGCTCTATCACGCCGACAGGATCAAGACGCCCACGCTTTACATGGGCGGCGACAAGGACATGAACGTGCCCCTCAACGGCGGCGAGCAGATGTACCAGGCCCTGCGCACGCTCGAAGTGCCGACCGAGCTGGTCATTTATCCCGGCCAGTTCCACGGCTTCACCAAACCCAGCTTCATCAAGGACCGCTACCAGCGCTACTTCGCGTGGTATGACAAGTGGGTCCTCAACAAGAACACGCCCATGCCCGCGAAGGACGCGTCGAAGGCCGCGGAGTAAGAACAACCGGGAAGCCCCATCCATGACGGCAGTCAGTCATGGGTGGGTCTCCGCGGATCTCCGCCCCCAGTGAACAAGAAACCATTCACCACAGAGGACACAGAGAGCACAGAGGAGTTCGTGCTTCCGCACGCATCCCTTTTTCAGCGCAAAGACGCCAGGAACGCCAAGTCCGCAATACCTTCTCTATGTTGTTATTCCGACCGGAGCGAAGCGCAGTGGAGGAACCTGCGGTTTTTCGTTCTACAGAAGGATTCCTGCCCTCCCACCCAAGCGGAGCTTGGATGGGGCACCCATTTCCATTCCACGGCAAAGATCCCCGGCGGTCACGTCTAGGGCACAACGCCCGTGTCCGCCGACACGGAAGAATCGGACGCGGTACCCTATTCTGTTACCTCATTCGCATGACACATCGCACGGAAAAGCCCGCTTCGCACGCTCCTGACGAAACCAGCCTTATCACCGGAGGCACGCGCTTTGTCCGCGCCTGCCTCCGCCAGCCCGTGGACCGCACGCCGGTCTGGTTCCTGCGCCAGGCGGGCCGCTACATGGCCGAGTACCAGGCTGTGCGCCGCCATCATTCTCTGCTCGAAATCTGCAAGCAGCCGCAACTGGCCGCCGAGGTCACCATCACCGCGGCTGAGAAGCTCGACGTGGACGCGGCCATCATCTTCGCCGACCTGCTGCTGCCCTTCGAATGCATGGGGCTGCCCTTCGAGTTCCTGGCCGGCGAGGGCCCGGTGGTGCACCACCCTGTCCGCACCGAGGAGGACATCGACCGCCTGCGCACCGACCGCGCCTCCGAGCTCGACTACGTGGCCAAGGCCATCGAAAAGGTCGTCGCGCACTTCAAGGATCGCCTCGGCATCATCGGCTTTTGCGGCGCGCCCTTCACGCTCGCCAGCTACATGATCGAGGGCGGCAGCTCGCGCAACTACATCCACACCAAGACGCTGATGTACCGCCACCCCGACGCCTGGCGCCGCCTGCTCGACAAGCTCAATACCGTGCTCGTGCAATACGCGCAGCAGCAGGTCGAGGCCGGGGCCGACGTCATCCAGGTCTTCGACAGCTGGGCCGGTGCGCTCTCGGTCGAGGACTACCGCGACTTCGTGCTCCCCGCGACCACCACGCTCATCCGCCAGATCCAGGCGCTCGGCGTGCCCGTCATCTACTTCGGCGTCGATACGGCCAGCCTGCTGCCCGCCATGCGCGAGACCGGCGCGGACGTCCTCGGCCTCGACTGGCGCACCCCGCTCGCGCAGGCATGGCATGGCCTCGATTACGCTGTCGCCGTGCAGGGCAACCTCGACCCCATCACACTCTTCGCCGAGCCGGAGCTGATTCGCAGCCGCGTCCGCGGCATCCTCGACCAGGCCGCCGGACGCCCGGGCCACATCTTCAATCTCGGCCACGGCATCGTGCCCAACACGCCGGTCGAAAATGTGCAGCACGTCGTCCGCTTCGTCCGCGAATACGCGTCAGAAAAGGCCGCAAAGGGAGGGGAAAAGCATGGCTGAGAAGACCGCAGTCCTCCTGCTCGCGCACGGCACGCCGGACTCGCTCGACGAGATTCCGGCGTACCTCTCGAACATCACCGGCGGGCGCCCCATGCCCGACCATGTGATCGAGGAGATTCGCCACCGCTATTCGCTCATTCCGCCCAGCCCGCTCACCGGCATCACCATGGAGCAGGGCCGCCTGCTGGCCGACGCCATCCAGACGCCGGTCTATGTGGGCATGCGCAACTGGAAGCCCTACATCGCCGACGTGGTCGCCGAGATGAAGGCCGACGGCGTGACGCATATCGCCGCCATCTGCCTCGCTCCGCAGAACTCCCGCACCAGCGTCGGGCTCTACCGTAAGGTGCTCTATGCTGCAGCCGAAGGTCTCACCATCGAATTCATTGACGGCTGGGCGGATCATCCGCTGCTGGCGCAGGCCTTTGCCGAGCGCCTTCTTGCCGTGCTCACCCCCTTCGAGGCGGAAACGGGACATCGCATTCCCGTACTTTTCACGGCGCACTCGGTCCCATGCAGGACCGTACTGACGCCTGCTGCATCGGAGACTGGAACTCAGGCCGGAACGCAGTCGCCCGATCCCTATGCCATCGAGGCCAAACACACCGCTACCCTCGTCGCGCAGCGGGCGGGGCTCGAAGACGGCCAGTGGTTTTTCGCCTTCCAGAGCCAGGGCATGTCCGGCGGCCCGTGGATCGGACCTACCGTCGAAGACACGCTCGATACGCTTCACCAGCAGGGTGTCCGCGAGATTGTCATCGACCCCATCGGCTTCCTCTGCGATCACGTCGAGATCCTTTACGACATCGACATCGCCTTCAAGGAGCACGCAGCAAAGCTGGGCATGACGCTCCGCCGCCCTGAATCGCTGAATGCCTCTCCGACGCTCACCGCGGCGCTCGCCGATGTGGCCCGGCGCGCCCTTGTGGCTCTGGAATCCGTCCACGTGAGCTAGGGCACTGTCATTCCCACCGAGCGAGATGTTTTTCGTCTCGCTTCGGTCGGAATGACAATTCTTTTATGGATGAGTGAAGGGAATACGAGCGTGAGTTTGCAGCTAGGACCAGACCCCATGAAGCGTATCGCGGTCATCGGCGGAGGCATGAGCGGCACCGCCGCCGCCTACCAGCTTGCCTGCGATGGGAAGGCCGAATTCACCCTCTACGAGGCATCGTCGCGCCTGGGCGGCATCGTCGAAACGGCGCGCATGGAGACCGCCGAAGGCCATTGGGTCATCGAATGCGGCCCCGATGCGTGGGTGACGGAGAAGCCCTGGGCGCGCGAGCTTGCGGTCGAGCTGGGCCTCGAGCACGAAATCCTGCCCTCGAACGATGCCGCGCGCCGCACCTACCTGCTGCGCGACGGGCAGCTGCTGCCCATCCCCGACGGCATGCGCATGATGGTGCCTACGCAGTGGGAGCCAATCGAATCCTCGCCGCTCTTTTCCGACGAGGCCCGCGCCGCCTATCGCCGCGAGGCCGAATCCTCGGAGCAGCTCAAGGCGGAATCGCTCCCGGAAGACCAGGACGAGTCCGTCGCCAGCTTCGTCCGCCGCCACTTCGGCGAAGAGGTCACCCGCACCCTCGCCGGGCCGTTGCTTGCGGGCATCTTCGGCGGCGACGTGGAGACGCTCAGCGTCCGCGCCGTGATGCCCGCCTTCGTCAAAATGGAGCGCGAGCACGGCAGCCTGATCGTCGCGCTGCAAGCCCGCAAGTCGTCTGGCGAGAAGCCGCAATCCGTCTTCACCACGCTGACCAGCGGCCTGCAGACGCTTGTCGACCGCATGCAGGCAGCCATCCCGGCTGCGAATCTCCGCCTGGAGACGCCGGTCACTGCTCTGGCCCGCGAAGGCTCGCAGTGGCGAGTGAGCACCGAGACCGGCTCCGAAGTCTACGACCACATCGTGATTGCCACACCCGCCCACGTCACCCGCCGGCTGCTCGCTCCCATCGACGGAAACTTCGACCGGCTTCTGGAGATGGAGACCACCTGGGCGATCATCGTAGCCCTCGCCTTCGCTCCTGAGGACACGCACAACCTCCAGATTCCCGAAGGTTTCGGCTATCTTACCGCCGATCCAGGCCCTACCGATCTAATGGCCTGCACGTTCGTCGACCAGAAATATCTCGGCCGCGTGCCCGAGGGCGCCGTCCTGCTCCGCGCCTTTTTTGGCGGCCAGGCCGGTATCGGTCTCCACGGCGAAACGGACGAGGCACTCGCGGCTCTCGCACTGAAGCAGCTTTCGGATGTTCTGGGTCCGCTACCCGCGCCTGCGCTCACCCTCGTCCGCCGTGCGCCGCGCTCGCTGCCGCAGTATGCCATCGGCCATCCTGCACGGATGGAAGAACTTGCCGCCCTCACGGCGCGGTTCCCGGGCCTGCAGCTCGTCGGCAACGCCTACCACGGCGTCGGTCTTCCCGATATGATCCGCCAGGGCCGCGAGGCCGCCCGCAACGCTGCATCCTGAGCCTCCGTTTCCTGACGCCTTTCCCCTCGACAGGCATCTAACCCGGCATGGCCACCAAAGAACTGCATGCAGCCGCGAGCGGAACGTTCTCACTCGGCGGAGACCTCACCATCCACCGTCTCGGCTACGGAGCCATGCGCATTACCGGCGAAGGCATCTGGGGCGAACCGAAAGACCCTGAAACCGCGAAGCAGGTCCTGCGCCGCGTCGTCGAACTCGGTGTCAACTTTATCGACACCGCCGATGCCTACGGCCCCGACGTCAGCGAGCGCCTGATCGCCGAGGCGCTCTACCCTTATCCGAAGGACCTGGTCATCGCCACCAAGGGCGGCCTCACCCGCCAGGGTCCGAACAAGTGGCTGCCCGTGGGCAGGCCCGAATATCTCCAGCAGTGTGTCGAGCTGAGCCTGCGCCGCCTCAAGGTCGAGCGCATTGACCTGTGGCAGCTGCACCGCATCGATCCCAAGGTGCCGGTCGAGGAGTCGCTCGGCGTCATCAAGGAGCTGCAGAAGCAGGGCAAGATCCGCCACGTCGGCCTCTCCGAAGTGAACGAGAAGGAGATCGAGCAGGCGCAGAAGGTGCTGCCCATCGTCTCGGTGCAGAACCAGTACAACCTCGGCGACCGCAGACACGAGAAGGTCGTCGAATACGCCACGAAGCACAAGCTCGGCTTCATTCCGTGGTTCCCGGTAGCAGCCGGTCAGCTGGCACGGCCGGGCGGACCGCTCGACTCGGCGGCGAAGAAGCACAACGCGACTGTCGCGCAGCTCTCGCTGGCGTGGCTGCTCCATCACTCGCCCGTCATGCTGCCCATCCCCGGCACCTCGTCGGTCAAGCACCTCGAGGAGAACATTGCCTCGGTGGATGTGAAGCTCTCGGCCGAGGAATGGAAGGCGATCGAAGAGGACGCGAAGAAGTCGAAGTAGGGGCATAGGGGGTAGGTTCGGCTTTCCAAGGTCGCGCCTTCCCGCCTGAATCCTCGCCCATGGGGGAAACCGCAGGTTCCTCCACTTCGCTACACTTCGGTCGGAATGACAACTTCTAAGAACAAAAGGGCAGCCTCATCGGCTGCCCTTTTTCTATTGCGGTATGAAACCTTACATCTCGAGGAAGTTCTGGATCAGCTTCTTGCCGTCGCTGGTCAGCACGCTTTCCGGATGGAACTGTACGCCCTCGATCTTGTGGTGCCTGTGGCGCAGGCCCATGATGGTGCCGTCCGCCGTGCGCGCCGAGATTTCCAGCTCCTCAGGCAGGTTCTTCTCCGCCACGATCAGCGAGTGATAGCGGGTGCAGGTCATCGGCGTGGCAATGCCGGAGAAGACGGTCTTCCCATCGTGCTCCACCTCGCTCGTCTTGCCGTGCATCAGCTTGGGCGCCCGCACCACGTCGCCGCCGAAGGCCGCGCCGATGGCCTGATGGCCGAGGCACACGCCGAGAATTGGCACCTTGCCCGCGAAGTGCTGGATGAGATCGATGCTGATGCCCGCTTCCTGTGGCGTGCAGGGGCCAGGGGAGAGCAGGATGCGCTCCGGAGCCAGCGCGTCTACTTCGTCCACCGTGAGCTCATCGTTGCGGCGGATCGTCATCTCCGCGCCAAGCTCGCCCATGTACTGCACCAGGTTGTACGTAAAGGAGTCGTAGTTATCGAGAACGAAGATCATTGGCCTGCTTTTAGTGTACGCTTCGCCGGAGCGCGATTCACGCGGCTCTCTCCGTTCGCCACATGAGCACGCCCAGCAGGATCGCGACGAAGAACAACGCAGGCACATCCCCGATGAGATGGCCGGTCTCCATCGTGTCGGAAGCCGATTGCGCGGCCATGATCGCCCCATGCACGACACTCGACCACACCGTGAACCAGATAAGGCTGCGGTGAGCCTGCGGGTTGCGCGAGGCCAGCAGCAGGAAGACGCCCAGCGTGGCATAAACGCCGATGATCATCCACAGGTAGTGAGAATGGCCATGTCCCCAGGTCCATCCGGAGGGCCAGACGATCCCCAGCCCGTAGATGCCAAAGATGAAAATGAGCCCGACGACGATTAAGGCAACGCGAAGCAATCGATCCGCATTCATCTCTTCCCTCCTGACTGGCCGTCCACGGTACATCCAGCCGCAGGGCATGTCCAGAGCTTCCTATGCCCGGTCAGGCGTTTGTCGCCCGACGCACACATCCCTGCAGACGTTGTTCCCTGCGAGCCACACAAATCTGTGTGAGGAAAAGAATGGTAAGCTTGCGGCCGGAGACGTTCCTCGGCCTGCGAAGAGCAGTGCTCTTCGTGGAATCGAGCCGTCCAATGAGCAGGAAGCAGGTCAGCAGGAAGCAAGCTCCGGAGGGTTGTGCCATGAAGCTTTCCGTCGTCGCTCTTCTTCTCAGCGCGAGTATGAGTAGCGGCATCGCCGCCGCGCAGACAACTGTCACCACGCAGACCACCAACACCGGCACGCCTTCGCAGCCGACCCAGGACGCGGCCGCAAGCCTGCGCAGGAAGACAGAGGCCACGCTCCAGCAGATGGCCCAGCAGCAGGCCGATAAGGCCAGCTGCCCGGTTGAGCTCACCAGCGCCAATTTCGCGCCTTATGCCATGCTGGTGGCGCCGGGCTCCCCAAACCATAGCCCACGGCCAGTGCTCGATCTCGGACTGCGCAACCGCAGCGGCAAGTCCATCGCCTCGGCGCAATTGGTCTTCCGGCTGCGGGTCAAGCGCAGCGTGTATGACATGCAGTCTTACCCGCTCGATGTGCCGGTCACGATTCAGGGGGTGAAGATCGCCGACGACAAGCTCGAACAGCTGGAACATTTGTTCCTGCCCGGCGACCTCCACCCCGTCAGCATTCTGGGCGCGACGCTCAGCAGCGTGACCTATACAGACGGCACGAGTTGGACGCCCACGCTGACCCAGACAAGCGCCCAGGCCTGCAGTCTTCAACCGAACGGCATGCAGCAGATCGCGGCGAAGTAGCGGCGAAGTAGCGGCGAAGTTTGGTGGATTTTCAGAGCGAGCGTTGCGATCCTTGCTTTCCCACGCAAGCCAGCTTCGGGCTTGAATGGGCCACCGCCTGCATCCTGCGAACCCACCTCTCGAAAGAAACGGGATGTGGGGCACCCGTCAAAGGTTCGTACCTCCCGCCCAAGCGGAGCCTGGACGGGGCACCCTTATCCTCGCTTGAAGAAGGAGAAATGCAGGTTCCTCCGCTTCGCGGCCTGCGGCCGCCTCGGTCGGAATGACAGATCGTGTTCTTGCACCCTCGCCTGAACCCTGTCCCGCGACCAGCGGGAGAGGAGGCCGAAGGCGATTGCCCGGGCGGCTAGTCCCGGGCGCGCTCGATGGCGCGCACCACGGCGCGGGCCTTGTTCGTGCACTCCTCGTATTCCTTCTCCGGCACCGAGTCGGCGACGATGCCGGCTCCGGCCTGGATGTGTCCCTGCTTGCCGCGCATGAGCAGCGTGCGGATGGCGATGCACGAGGTCAGGTTTCCGGAGAAGTCCGCATAGAGCACGCTGCCGCCATAGATGCCGCGCCGCGTAGGCTCGAGCTCCTCGATAATTTCCATCGCGCGGATCTTGGGTGCGCCGCTCAGCGTGCCCGCCGGGAAGCAGGCGCGGAAGGCGTCGACCGCGTTCATACCCTGGCGCAGTTTGCCTTCGATGTTGCTGACCAGGTGCATGACGTGCGAGTAGCGCTCGACATGCATGATGTCGCTGACCTTGACCGAGCCGAACTCGCTCACCCGGCCTACATCGTTGCGGCCAAGGTCGACGAGCATCACGTGCTCCGAGCGCTCCTTCTCGTCGGCCAGCAGCTCGCCTTCGATGCGCACATCTTCTTCGGGCGAAACTCCGCGCGGGCGCGTGCCGGCGATGGGACGATAATCCACGCGATCGCCCTGCACCCGCACCAGCAGCTCCGGAGACGAACCTACGATGTGCGTGTCCGCAGCCTTATCCACGCCGAAACGCAGGAAATAGAGGTAGGGCGAGGGGTTCACGATGCGCAGCGAGCGATAGATCTGGAAGGGATCGACGCCGGGTTGCACGTCAAAGCGCTGCGAGAGCACCACCTGGAAGACGTCACCGGCGGCGATGTACTCCTTGGCCTTGTCAACGGCCTTGAGGAAGCTCTTCTTCGAGGTCTTATTTTCGATCTTCAGCTTGCCCGAGGGCTTCTTGGTCGAGAGCTTCGGCAGCGGCTGCGCGAGCCGCTTCGCAAGGCGGTTCAGCCGCTTCAGCGCGTCTTCATAGGCAGCCTGCGGCTTCTGCTTACGCACATCCGCCGTCACGATCAGCAGGATTTCGCGGCGCACGTGATCGAAGGCCAGCACCTCGTCGAAGAACATCAGCGAGGCGTCGGGCATGCCGAGATCGTCCTTCGCTTTTTCGGGCAGCTCTTCGATCTGCCGCACCACGTCATAGGAGAAGAAGCCGACTGCACCGGCCGTGAATGGCGGCAGCCCGGGCAACTTCGCGGGCGTGTGGCCTTCGAGCTCCTGCTTCCACAGCGAGAAGATGTCGCCCTCGACCTTGCGGGTGCGGCCCTTCTCGGTGATCTCGACCTTGCTGCCACGCGAGACCAGCTTGCGATACGGACGGATGCCGATAAAGGTGTAACGGCCTACGTTCTCACCGCCCTCGACCGACTCGAGGATGAAGCACTCGGGCTCATCGGCAGCCAGGCGCAGAAAGGCCGAGACCGGCGTCTCCAGATCCGCGGTGAGCGTGCGATAGAGCGGCACCAGGGTATGCGTTTTGGCAAGACGAAGAAATTCGGCGCGGGCGGGCAGGGCGATCACGTCAGGCATGGCTATCGCCATGGTAAACCGGACTGCTGCGCGCAGGGCGAGGACTGGCCGTTCAGGCGTTTCGCTTCGCGTGGCGCTCCCTCTGGTCGCGATCTGAGATTTTCGGGTGCCCCATCCATGACAAGCGGTTGGTCATGGGTGGGTCTCACAAAGCCCCAAACAGGAGAGCAAGGATAGAAAGGCACCAACCCGGGTGCCTATATCTCGTTCCGCTCGAGATATGGGAGAACATATACCCCCAAAACACTGTCCTCCGAAGCGGCGCGAGTCGAGGGACCCGCGGGCTCCCACATTTAGCAAAGATGAGGTGCCCCGTCCAAGCTCCGCTTGGGCGGGAGACACTACCCCAATCGCGGATGCCCGCCTGAAGCGCGGGCGGGCCTTACTCAGTGATGCAGTCCTTGCTGCCTGATGTGGGATAAGAAATCGCTATAAACCATCAAGGTGTAGAGCGCTCCACACATAAAGATGATTTCAGTCGCACCGGGAAAGCGCTTTGATCCCACTTCGGCGGTAAACAGCGACCACGCAGTAGGATGGACTAGCTTTGAGGAGATTTTATTCACTGCTTTGTATTCATCACCTAGTCCAACGGTTTTCGCTAGGTCGGCCATGGATAAAGGCTTTCGTCTAGTTACTCCCGCGATATCTAATTGATTTGTGAAATCTGTGATGACCTGGTCCGCATCGAATGGCTCGTCACTATTCGGAAATTCCGCTTGTTTTCCGCCAGGAGAGGATAGTCTCGCTGTCCTTGCATCTTGTTCTAGCTTCTTGAGCGCGATGCCGATCTCAAGCCCGTCAATCAAGCGATCATCGGCGAACGCATCGGCATTATCCGGCGATATCAGGACGTACCTAGAAAAGATCGCGATCTCCAAGAGATTTCGGCAAGCCCAGGCCATCTCAATTTGATCGTCTACTTCTAGCGCCTCTCGAAGCTTTCGGTAGTTCTTCTTCGCCGCATCAACGAGGACCAGCATAATGTGGCAAAACTTGCCACTTGATTCATCTGTTGGGCCGGGCATCGCTCGTAGCTCACGATCACAAGCGGCGATGGCCTCCTCGATTTTTCGGATGTTTTCCGAATTGAGCTCCATGCACCAACCTTCCAGAGCCAGCTTCAGGATCATTTGCGCCAGTGTAACTGGCCGACGTCTCGCGGCTCGATTGCGAGCGTGGAAGGAGCCACAGATTCCTACACGTCGCTCGCGTGTTCGCGTCGGTCGGCATAACACTGCGCAGGGGTCATTGCGAACTTGGCGGTCTTCCCTTCTTTGCGCTGAAAAGGGAATGTTCTCTGCGGCGTGAACCCCTCCGTGTCCTCTGCGGTGGATGGTTTTCCCTCTCTAAGACTGGTGTGAGACCCACCCATGACCAACCGCTTGCCATGGGTGGGGCACCCGGCTATCCTCTATTCCCTCGCTTTATACGACTTTGGCACCATCTCAGCTACCCCTTCCGGGCTGGCCAAAGCCTTGCCGCTGGCCGATTTTGGGGCCTATACTCGGTGAGTTTGGCCGAATCCGCGTTTTTTCTGGAGGGGGTCAGGCATGGGCCGTTAGGCTGGAAGCAGGGTTTTACCGGCGAACGGCTTTTTACCGGGTGCTCACCGGCCTGCAACGGCGGCGGCGCACCATCGGTCCTGACATCCGGCCAGCACGATCTGCCGGCAGGGCCGGGCAAGGCTCTTTAACCGGAGCCGCTCCCTTACCCGGAGCTAAGGAGTAGCAATCGTTATGGCAACCATCTCGCTCGAGCAGGAAATCAATCCCTGGGAAGCACAGGCTGCTCGATTTGACTTCGCAGCGCGCAAGCTCAACCTCGATGAAGGTCTCTGGCGCGTCCTTCGCTATCCCTCGCGGGAAATCATCGTTCACTTCCCGGTCGCCATGGATGACGGCCGCATCGAGATGTTCACCGGCTTCCGCGTCCTCCATTCGCAGGCCCGCGGACCGGGCAAGGGCGGCATCCGCTTTGCGCCGGACGTCTCACTGGACGAAGTGCGCGCGCTGGCCAGCTGGATGACCTGGAAGTGCGCCGTGGTCAACATCCCCTTCGGCGGCGCCAAGGGCGGCGTGATCTGCGATCCGCGCAAGATGTCCCAGGGCGAGCTCGAACGGGTGACGCGCCGCTACACCTGCGAGATCATCGAGTTCATCGGACCGGAGAAGGACGTACCCGCGCCCGACATGGGCACCAATGAGCAGACGATGGCCTGGATCATGGACACCTATTCCATGCACATGCGCCAGACCGTCACCAGCGTGGTGACCGGCAAGCCCCTGACTATCGGCGGCTCGCGCGGCCGCCGCGAGGCCACCGGACGCGGCATCAGCATTGTCTGCGACGAGGCACTCAAGCACCTGAACATCGCCCGCGACGGCTGCCGCGTCATTATCCAGGGCTTCGGCAACGTCGGTTCGAATGCCGCCCGCCTGATGTCCGACAAGGGATACAAGATCATCGGCATCGCCGAATATGACGGCGGTCTCTACAACCCCAACGGCATCGACGTCTGCGCGCTCAGCGATTACCGCCAGCGCAACGGCTCGGTGCTCGGCTTCAAGGGCGCCGAGGCCTATGACTCGAACGATCTGCTGATCGCCGACTGCGACATCCTGATCCCGGCGGCGACGGAGAACGTCATCACCAGCCGCAACGCCGACCAGATCCGCGCCCGCATTATCTGCGAGGGCGCGAACGGCCCCACCACCGCGGTTGCCGACGAGATTCTCGCCGACAAGCGCATCTTCGTCATCCCGGACATCCTCGCGAACGCAGGCGGCGTGACCGCCTCCTACTTCGAGTGGGTCCAGGACCGGCAGGGCTACTTCTGGAAGGAAGCCGAGGTCAACCAGAGGCTCGAAAGCATCATCGCCGAGAGCTTCGACGACGTTGTCCGCTACTCCGAGGCACACGATGTGAACAACCGCATCGCCGCCTACATGCTGGCGATCGACCGCGTGGCCTTCAACATCAAGCAGCGCGGGATTTACGCCTAACGGCTCTCGTGCGAGGGTCTAAAGAATAAGGTGTAGGGGTATAAAACCCGGGTGCCCCACCTCTCGATTCTGAGAGGTGGGTTCGCATCATGCGGCGGTAACAAACCCGTTCACCATAGCGGACACAGAGAGCACGGAGGGATTCGTGCTACTGTGCCGCTCCCCTTTTCAGCGCAAAGACGCAAAGCACGCAAAGTTGCGCGAAGTTTCGGGTGCCTATCAAGCCAGACGGTGGCCCTTTCCAGCCAGGTTCTGGCTTGAGTGGCGGCAGACAAACCCGATTCCCCACAGAGGACACAGAGCGCACGGAGGGCTTCGCACTCTCCCGCCCAAGCGGAGCCTGGATGGGGCACCCTCATCCTCGCTTATGAGAAGAGAACCGCAGGCTCCTCCACTTCGCGAGACGAAAGACGTCTCGCTTCGGTCGGGATGACAGTGTTGTTTCCAGTGCAGCGGGCGATCGTCGATACGGTCGCCCGCTCTTCGTGTCTTCTGACCTTATTTCGAGGCCGTGAACCTCACCCGTCACTCAGGCATATGACCTATTGACAGCCGAAAGCGCTAACGAGAATAATTCGCACGCTTGTGGAAACGATACCACCTGCGCACCCCAAAGACCCCGGTTTCAGACCGCCGGGGAAGACACAATTCCAGGTTCACATTCACGCACGCACACCCCTTGCGGAGGCACATGTGATGCATACCCCCATCCAGGCAAGACCAGCACCGCGGCCGCAGCGCCGCAGCGCCGGATTTGCTCCAGCGCTCTTCCTGTTACCCATCGTCATCGTGATGGCCATCTTCTGCGGCGCGATCCCCACGGCTCACGCGCAGAACACCAGCTCCTCGATCTCCGGCACCGTGGCTGATACCTCGGGCGCCGTGGTTCCCAGCGCTTCGGTCACGATCCAGAACACCTCCACCGGCCAGAAGTTCACGGCCACCACGGATCAGCGCGGCGACTACACCGTCACCAACATCCAGCCCGGAACCTATACCGTCGCCGCATCGGCGAAAGGCTTCCAGGGCATTACGCAGAGCAACGTCATCGTCGACGCCAACATCGGCCGGCAGGTGAACTTCAGCCTGACCGTCGGCAACGTGAGCACCAGCGTCACGGTCGAGGCGAATGCGAATGCGCTCCAGACCGAATCCGCGGTCGTGGGACAGGTGGTCACCAGCGAGCAGGTGAAGTCGATCCAGCTCAACGGCCGCAATCCTATTTACCTCTCCCAGCTCGAGCCCGGCGTCACGCGCAACGCGCCGCTCTCGTCCTTCAACTTCGCGCCGGACTTCGGAGGCCCGCAGATCAGCGGCGCGCGTAACGATGAAATCGCCGTGACTCTCGACGGTGCGCCGATGATCCGCACCCGCGGCAACGGCACCACTACCGGCGTTGCCGACGTCGACAGCATCGCCCAGATGCAGATCCTCTCCACCACCTACCCGGCGCAGTACGGCGGCACCTCGGGCGGCGTGCTCGTGCAGGTTCCGCGCACCGGGACTAAGGACTTCCACGGCGCGGTCTTCGAATATCTGCGCAACTCCTTCTTCGACGCCAACACCTGGATCAACAAGCAGTCGTCGAACCCGGATATCGCCGACCACCCCACACCTTTCCGCTTCAACCAGTTCGGATGGAATGTGAACGGCCCGGTCGCCATCCCCGGGGTCGCCGAAGGCCTGCGCAACAAGCTCTTCTTCCTCGTCGGGCAGGAGTACCTGCGCTATCGCCAGTCGCCTACGCAGACAGGCGTGGTGCCGACCACCCTCATGCGTGAGGGCAACTTCAGCGAACTGCTCTCCACCAACATCTTTATGAGCCCGGTACAGCTCGTGAACCCGAGCACCGGCGTGGCCTATCCGAATAACGTCATCACCAGCGGCCTCAGCGCCAACGGCCTGGCGCTGTTGAATGCCTATCCCGCACCGAACGTGAACGGCGCCAGCTTCAACTGGGAAGACTCCGCGCCCTATCCGCAGAACCAGCGCAAGGACACGGTCACCCTCGACTATCTCCCGGCCGCGGGCCAGCAGCTGCGCTTCTCGTTCCTGCACTACACCTTCTACCAGGACTCGCCCTTCTCGGGAAATTTCAACCGCACCCCGCAGGTATGGAATTGGCCCGATGAAGTCGGCGTCCTGCACTACACGTGGACGATCAATCCCACCACGGTCAACGACTTCACCGCCTCGGCGTCGGCCGATCACGTCACCATCACGATCGACGAGTCCAGCGGCCTCTACAACCGCACCCAGTACGGCATCGATTTCCCCTACCTGTTCCCTGCCGACGAGAAGCTGATCCCGAACAAGATCCCCACCATCGAGCCGCAGGACTTCACCACGCTCGACGGCGGTCCGTATCCCTCGCACTCCGGCGGTCCGGTGATCGCGTTTGCGGACAACTTCACCAAGATCATCGGCAGCCACACGCTCAACTTCGGCGGCGTGTACCAGTATTCGGGTGAAAACGACTTCGACCAGATCGACGTCAGCAACTCGACGCCCGGCGCGACCAACAACCAGAACGGCCAGTTCATCTTTACCGCTCTGCACAACAGCCAGCCCACGACCGGTGCGGGCGTAGCCAATGCCGCGCTCGGCCTCTTCGACAGCTACGGCGAAATCGGCCAGAAGTCTTACACGCTCTTCCGCACCAACTCGGCAGAGTTCTTCGCGCAGGACACCTGGCGCGCCACGCCGAAGACGGTCATCGAATACGGCGCCCGCTACAGCATCTTCCAGAACTACTATGCGCTGTGGGGCAACCAGTCGATGTTCAACCCCAACTACTATGTTCCCGGCGATGCGCCCACCGTCGATCCGACGACGGGCACGGAGACCGGCGGCAACATCTTTGACGGCGTCGTGATCCCCGGCAGCGGCTTCCCCAGCAAGGCCCAGGGACACGTCCCTGCTGCCATCCTCAACGGCCAGTACAACGATCTCTTCCATGGGCTCAGCAAGACCTACTCGCCCACGGTCTGGTCCTACATCCAGCCGCGCCTCGGTGTCACCATGCAACTCACGCCCATGACGGTCTTCCGTGCGGGCGGCGGCCGCTTCGTGCAGCGCCTCGGCGTGAATGACGATGTCCAGCTCGGCGGCAACGAGCCCTTCCAGGCGGCCGAGTCGGTCACCAACGGCAACGTCGACGATCCCGGCGGCACCACTGCTGCCCAGTACCCGCTCCAGCTCTCTTCGCAGGCTTATAACCTGCCGGCGCCGGAAGCGTGGGCCTGGAGCGCGACCGTCGAACAGGAGATCCCGAAGTTCGCGACCTTCACGCTCTCTTACGTGGGCCGCAAGGGTATCCACCTGCAGCAGCTCGCGAACATCAACGAGCTCGAGCCTGGAACCATCCAGGCGAACCCCGATGTGACGGCTCCCGATGCGCTGCGCCCCTACCAGGGCTTCGGCTCCATCGTCGAGACCTCCGACCGCGGCAGCTCCTCCTACAACGCGCTGCAGGCCAACCTGAAGCGCCGCCTCAGCAAGAACGTGCTCTTTGGCGTGGTCTACACCTGGGCCAAGCTGATGGACTTCGGTTCCAGCCGCGGGTATGAGCTGCCGAACTTCCGCGACCGCAACATGAACTACGGCCCGGCCGACTTCGATAACCGCAACACCGTGGTCGTCGACTACGTCTGGAACATGCCGTACACCGATCACTCCTCGAACTGGTTCCTGCGCAACGGCCTCAGCGACTGGCAGCTCTCGGGCGTGACCCAGCTGCAGAGCGGCGTGCCGCTCACCTCGATCGACAACGGCGATGACTATGCCGGCGTCGGTCCCGGTGCCGGCAACCAGCTCTGGGTACTCACCCGGAAGCCGGTCGTCCGGAAGAAGTTCGGCACCGGCGACTGGTTCGATCCCTCGAACTTTGCCGCTCCGGCCGAAGGCACCTTCTCACCGCGCGGTACTCGCAACCAGATCTACGGACCTGGCTTCCAGAGCTGGAACATCGCCCTGCAGAAGCCTTTCCACGTCATCCCCGGCCACGAGAACCAGGCACTGACCTTCCGGGCCGAGGCCTTCAACTTCACCAACCATCCCAACTGGGATACACCGAACGAAACGCCCGGCAGCGGCACCTTCGGCGAAGTCACCACCAAGGGCCAGACCTACTCCTCAGACCGCGAAATGCAGTTCAGCCTGCGTTATCAGTTCTGAGGTTTCCACGGAAGCGCCGGCAGCGAAACAGGCTGCCGGCGCTTTCCCTTTTGCGGCACACACCGCAATTCCACTCAATCCCGCACCGCTTGTTTGCATGCCATCAAGCCTGTCTGCGCACCGTTGGTGCATAATTGCCCTTAGACCCATCGCATTTTGCGCCACCGGGTCCCCTGAGCGAGCCGAGCAGTGAATCTCCCTAATTCCATTACGATGAGCCGCATCATCTCGGTGCCGCTGCTGATCTGGATGCTCTCTCCTCATTTCCATGGAGCGGGCTGGTATGGAAGCGCCGAGATCATCACCTCGCTCGTCTTCATCCTGATTTCGATCTCGGACGGCGTGGACGGCTACCTGGCGCGACGGCGCGGGCAGATCACCACCATGGGGATGCTGCTCGATCCGCTGGCCGACAAGCTGCTGATCGCCTCCGCCTACATCGCGCTGGTCCAGTACAACCCGCACGTGGTCAAGCCGTGGATCGCCGTGGTCGTCATCGGCCGCGAGTTCCTGGTCACGGGCCTGCGGTCGATCGCCTCGAGCGAAGGCTTCACCATCTCCGCCAGCGATCTCGGCAAGCTCAAGACTGTCATCCAGATTGTCTCGGTGGTGGCCGCGGTGCTCGATCACGGCTGGCACGAGTGGCACTTCGGCTGGTTCATCATGCCGGTCGACCTGATCGCCGTCGTGGGCATCTATTTCATGACCGCCGTCTCGATCCTCTCGGCAGTGGACTACTTCGTCGCCTTCTGGCGCAGGATCGAGAAGGCCTCGACCAGCAGCCGCTCGCGCGAGAATGAGTTTGTCCTCACCCGCGGCAAAAAAGATTTACCCGCCAAAAACGTCTCCTAGCTGCTTCGCGCAGGGCGATTCGCCTTTGGCGCCCGCTTCCGCTGGTCGCGAGATGCTTCGGGGTGCCTTTTGTCAGGGCTCAGGGCTCAGATAGTGCATCCATCTCGACGGTGGCCCATTCAAGCCCGCTTTTGGCTTGAGTGGGAAGCACAAACTCCAAAGCAGATTTGTGATTCCGACCGAAGCGAGACGTCTTTCGTCTCGCGGAGTGGAGGAAGCTGCAGTTCTCTTCTCTTAAGCGAGGATGAGGGTGCCCCATCCAAGCTCCGCTTGGGTGGGAGGAGAAAACAGCTGACAGTTTTTTCAGATTGAGCGAGGAACTGCAGGTTCCTCCACTCCGCTCCGCCCTACGGGCTGTGCTCCGGTTGGAATGACAGGTTGTGTTTGTAGAGGAAAAGAACCCGGGAGGAACCTTCGGTTCGCTGATCCGGGGTTATATCCTCCCGCCCAAGCCGAGCCTGGACGGGGCACCCATGTTCCATTTGCCACAGATGCGAAAGCGCGCAACTCCGCGTCATACCCCTTCGGCTTCGATCTCTTCTGCCGGCGCGGGCTCCGCCAGCTTTCGCTCCGCGAGGTTGTAGACGAGGCCGAAGGCATCGCGCACGTAGCAGCGTGGAATTGCGGGGTTTTCGTCAAGGATGTCTCCGCCTGCTGCACGCACGTCGGCTTTTGCAGCTTCCAGATCCGGGACGAAGAATTCGAGCACCGGTCCGAGGGGCGGTCCCTGTTCGAGGTAGAGACGCAGCGCTCCGGCTTCGAGGCCGATCAGCAGCGGGGTGCGGAGGAACTCGGTGAGCCCGAGTGTTCGGACATAAAACGAGGCAGCGGCGGAGACGTCCTCGACCTGGATCAGAATGTCGCGCGAAGCCGGCACGGTCTTTCCTCCTACCTCGCTCGGTCAGCCAGCCGGCTCACCTTACTTTCGCGCAGAGAATTTCAGAATCCCTGCGTCTTTTGGAGGACTATCCCTCGTCTCTGTGTGTGAGGAGTTCGGGGGACTCTTGCTGAGATTCGACCCGATTTTTCCTCCTGATGGAAAGCCCCGGTGGTTCGTGGGTCCACCGGGGCTTTTCTCGTCTTCCAAAGAATTCAGGCGCTGGCCGGATGTGCATGGGAATGCGCGTTGCGCGTCAGCCGATGCACGAAGTGGTACGGCGGCCAAGGTCCCGAGAGCTGCATCTGGCAGTCCTTCATAGCCTGGCTCGCACTGCTGTACTTGTTCTGGTAGCGTTCGATGCACTTGTGATCGATCAGGTGCGCGATATCCAGAAGCATCTTGCCCGAATCGGTTCTCTTGCAGGTGACTTCCTCCGCCAGGGGTGCGAACATGCGGTGCATCTGCACCGAAATCGCCCGGGCTTTGGTCTGGCGCTCACGCTGCAGCGTCGCAGTCTCCCGCAGGTTGCTGAGGTACTCGCGGCCCGTGCTGGGCACCGCGCTCGCCACATAGCGGTGAATGTTCTCCCGGCAGCAATCGTCCAGGGTCACCTTGAGATGCATCTCCGCCTTGCCGCGCAGCCGCTCGATGTTCGTTACGAACTGGCGCTGATTCGAACGAATCGAACGCCGCAGGGAATCATCGTCGGAGAAGACCGTACCGAATCGAAACGGCAATACGGTGGAAACTTTGAAGCAATCGGCTATCACGCGGGCGTGGTCGACTGCCGATTTCTGGTTAAAGCTCTCTTGCGGAGAATATTCGCTCACGATCACTGCAAGATCACTGGCTGGGTAAAGAAAAACCTGATTCCCCTGGATACCCGCAACCGATTCCAGAGGAATGGGTTTACGGTGACGGAGGAGTTCAGGGAAGGCTTGTTTCTCGGTGATACAGTAGGCGTACCATGCCATAGAGAATGACTCCATTGCGGTCCCTGTGAGGGGTTGGGCGTGCGCGTTCGGGGATTTCCTGCATGGGTGGTTCCACATCAGCGAGGGATTTCTTACGGAATTGCCCCAAGCTGGACGTATGCTAGCCCCGCCCGTCCACAACTGGCAATGAAAACCTTGCGTTACGCCATGAACGTGAGCAATCTCACAGTATTTTCGTTTCGATAAAGCGAAAATAATTTCCCTTCCAGCTTCAAAAGACCGAGAAAAACAACATCTGTCTGGGATCTCTACCCCAAATGAGGGATAGCGCTTTCATGTCCGGAAATGGAACATTTGCGCTGGATTGCCCGGTGGGATGAATTTTTGGGCTCGTGCCTTGATCGGGATGGGCCTCACGCGTTGAGAAGACCCCAAAAGCGTTCACCACAGAGAGGGAGTTCGTGCTCTTCCGCCCAAGCGGAGCCTGGACGGGGCACCCAGGTTCTTATCCCTTACAAACACAAACTGTCATTCCGACCGGAGCACAGCCCGAAGGGCGGAGCGGAGTGGAGGAACCTGCGGTTCCTCGCTCAATCTGAAAACTGTCAGCCGTCTTCTCCTCCCGCCAAGCGAAGCCTGGACGGGGCACCCTTATCCTCGCTGGCAGAAGAGAACCGCAGGTTCCTCCACTTCGCTGCGCTTCGGTCGGAATGACAGATCTGCTTTCGGGGCGCTGTAGAGGGCACAGAAGGAGTTCGTGCTCTCCCGCCCAAGCGGAGCTTGGACGGGGCACCCTTATCCTCGCTGGCAGAAGAGAACTGCAGGTTCCTCCACTTCGCTGCGCTTCGGTCGGAATGACAGATCTGCTTTCGGGGCGCTGTAGAGGGCACAGAAGGAGTTCGTGCTCTCCCGCCCAAGCGGAGCTTGGACGGGGCACCCTTATCCTCGCTGGCAGAAGAGAACTGCAGGTTCCTCCACTTCGCTGCGCTTCGGTCGGAATGACAGATCTGCTTTGGAATTTATGCTTCCCCACTCAAGCCAACTGCGGGCTTGAATGGGCCACCGTCGAGGTGGATGCTCTATTTGAGCCCTGAAGAGTGCGCCCTGTCTAGGAATGGTCCCGGGCCAGCAGGAGGCCGACCATCAGGATGAGGATCACCAGCAGCACCGCCAGCGCCGCGCCTATTGTCCGCACCACGCTGCTGAGGGACTTCACATCCTCGACCAGTTCCGAGTGCTCGAGGTTGGTCTTCTCGGCGGCATCCCGCAGGCGCGATACCTGGTCTTCCAGCCGTTGGATTTCGAGCGCCTGGCTGTGTAGCGCCACCCGGAGGTCTTTCTGTCCGGCCTGAATGCCGGTCACGCCGTCGCGCAGCTCGCGGTTCGCGGCCTGGTTCTGCTGGCCGTGGCCGAGGCCCAGCATCTCCAACAGCGGCAGGAAACGGGCGTCGAGCAGGGGGGCCAGCCGCGTCAGGAACGGCACGATGGCCTTCAGCTGATGCAGCGCCTTCGACAGCGCATGGGGATCCTGCGCCTCGGGCGCTTCTTCGATGGCCAGGTGTGAGCCCAGCTGAGGGTCCGCGTGGAGATCGAAGGACTCCTCGGCGGCGTAGCTCGCGGACTTCGCACCGGCCCTGGCCCCGGTCTGGGCCCCGGTCTGGGCTCCGACCTGGGCTCCGGCTTTGGGTTCGTCCGCCAGCTCGATCAGCCGGTCGACAGCAGAGTCCTTGGGGCTTCGCGACGCGCTTCGGCTGCGTCCCAGCTTCGACATAAGCTCATCAATCATCAGGGGAAGCGGCTCCTGTCATCACTATAGAGCCTGCCCGGCGACAAGCTTCGCTTACTTCTTCGCCGGGGCCTCTGCGGCTTTGGATGCTTCGGCGAGCTGCCGCAGCGCATGCACCACCACGCGCAGCATCTCTTCCTCGGGAGCGGGCTTGCCGGTCCAGATCTCGAACTGCCGCGCACCCTGGTGTACGAACATCTCGACGCCGGTGATGACCGGGATGCCCTTTTCGCGCGCCATCCTGATCAGCGGTGTCTCGATCGGGTTGTAGACCAGATCGAAGACAACCCTTGCGTTCAGCTCCCCGGGTTCGAGGGGGCTGGCGGGCTTTACGCCGTGCATGCCCGAGGGCGTCGCATTGATGATGACGTCGAAGGGCGTCTTGGCCAGCAGTTCGCGCTTGAAGGTCTTGGCCTTGGCCTGCCGCGCCAGCTTCTGCGCAGTTTCGGGCGTGCGGTTCAGGATGTAGACGTCCGCGCCCTTGTCCTTGAGGCCGAAGACCGCGGCACGCGCCGCGCCGCCGGCGCCGAGCACCAGCACCTTCGCACCCTTCAGAGGCAGACGCCGTTCGAGCGGCCGCACGACCGCGGCCACATCCGTATTGAAGCCGTAGAGCTTGCCATCCTGCGAGCGGACGACCGTATTACAGGCGCCGATTTTTTCGGAGAGCGGATCGGTCTTCTCGAGGTGCGGGAGGATTTCTTCCTTAAGCGGCATGGTGACCGCCAGGCCGCTGATCGGCACCTCGCGCACCAGCGTCAGCAGGTCGGCGAGCTTGGTCGTCTGCAGCGGCAGGAAGACTGCGTTCACCGTCTCGCGGCGGAAGGCCGTGTTCTGCATCAGCGGCGAGAGCGAGTGCCGGATCGGGTTGCCGACCACGCCGTACACCTTGGTCGCGGCATCGATCTGGTCTACCCGGTAGACATCCTCGAGGGTCCGCGCTGCGATCTGTCCCGGACCGGTCTCTTCGCCGACGGTCGCCGCGGCAAAGGTGAAAACCGAGCCTGCGCGCAAGCCGAGGACGCGGCTGATCAGCCCCTGGTCGCCCATGCAGATACCCACCACGCTGGCGAGGTCCCGCACACGCTCGAGGAAGCGCATCATGGCCACATTGTCCGCAAGGTGCTTCGCCGTGGAGACGATCTTGATGAACTCCGGCTCGAAGGGCCGGATGCGCTCGAAGGCCTTATCCAGGTCCTTGGTCGCGTGGAAGTCGTGGTAGCTGACCAGCAGCAGCGCGCCATGGCTGCGCAGCTTTTCAATCTGTGCCGGCTTGATCGCCTCGGCCGTCTCGATCTCGAGGTCGACGATGTGGGCGCCCGCGTCGGAGGCCTTTTCCAGGATTTCGAGCTGGGCCGCCGTGCTGCCCTTGAACTTGCCCCCGCCCGCTTCGCGGCGACAGGTCGCGATCGCTGTCACGTCGCTGCGCTCATAGAGAAAAGTCTGCAACAGGGGGATCGCCAGCTGAGGCTTCGGCAGGTAATCCAGCCGGAATTCGAGGAAATGGTTCTCGCGCGCCGCTTCTTCGGCCTTCGCCAGCAACTCCTCCGGCGTCGCTCCGATGATCGCGACGCAGAGGCGGCCGATGCGCGAACGCAGGATCGCCGGAGACATCGGCGTGCGCTCGGGCGCCGGAACCGATGCCGGGGCGGGCGCGGCCACAGGTGCGGGCTTCGGTGTTGGCTTGGGCGCGGGCGCGGACTTCACCGCGGCAACGGGTTTTGCCGAGGGAGCCGGTTTCGCCTGGGGAACCGGTTTCGCCGCGGCTGCCGTCTTCGCCGCCGTCACAGGCTTTGCAGCAACCTTCGTCGCGGCAGCGCCATTCCGGGCCGGGGCCTTCGCAGGAGCAGCAGCCTTCTTCGCCGGCGCGGACTTCTTTGCCGGGGCAACGGCTTTTGCAGTGGATACGGCCTTCTTTGCTGCTTTCGACGTCACTTTATTTGGCGCTTTCATGGTTGCAATTGCGGCATCTTAACGGGTGTGCTCTGCGGATGCAACCATCTGCATGCAAATACTTTTCGCCCGATACCACGGAAGTGCGCGATTGGCGCGGAGACCGCCGCAGGCTGTCCACGCAACGACATCATGCTACGGTAGCCTTTTGGCCAGGCAGGCACGAATCATCGAACGAACCGAATCATCGAAAGAAGCAAGGAACGAATCCGGACGACGGATTGGCAATGGATTCAGGAACAGGCACAAGGAACGGATAACGACGTGACCGATACGATTCTCTCCCCCCACCCGTGGAACCTCGAGACCCGTCCCGACGGGTCGGCCTCACCGGAAGCGCTGGACGCCTGGGTACAGGCCAAACTTGCCCGGCACCGCGCCGCCATCGAGCGGCTGCTGGCTGAAAAGGGTCCACGGACCGTCGAAAATACTCTGCGTCCCTACGATGACGCTGTGGCCGAGCTTTCCGCCACTGCCACGCAGACCGGCCTGCTCGACAGCGTGCATCCGCAGAAGGAGATCCGCGACCGGGCCCAGGCGCTGGCGCAGGTTATCTCTCAGGCGGGCGTCGAACTCGGCCTGAACCAGGCTGTCTACCAGGCGCTGAACGAAGTCGATCCCGAAAGCGCCGACCCGGCGACGCAGCATTACCTCAAGCGCACGCTGCTCCAGTACCGCCTGGCCGGCGTGGACAAGGACGAGGCCACCCGCACCCGCCTGCGCGAGCTGCAGGACAAGGCGACCGTACAGGCGCTCGCCTTTGGCCGCAACGTGCAGGAGAACGTCAACACCGTCGTCGTGGAGAACGCTTCCGAACTCGAAGGCCTGCCGGCCGACTATCTCGCAGCGCACCAGCCCGGCGAAGACGGCAAGATCATCCTCACGACGGACTATCCCGACTACCTGCCGGTGATGACCTTCGCGAAGTCCTCCGAGCTGCGCCGCCGCATGTATCTGGCGTACAACACCCGCGCCTTCCCGCAGAACCGCGAGGTGCTGCTCGACCTGCTGAAGATCCGCAAGGAGATCGCCAGTCTGCTCGGCTTCGAGACCTGGGCCGACCTCGCCACCGCCGACCAGATGATGGGTTCGGCTACGAACATGCGCGAGTTCCTCGAAGAGCTCGACGTGGCCAGCCGCGCCGGGGCCGAGAAGGAATTCGCGATGATCGCCGAATTCGCCCGCGTGGAACAGAAGGCCGAAAGCAACGACGCCGAGATCGACGCCGCCAGCCGCGGCTACTGGCTGGAACAGTATCGCCGCTCGGCCTTCGAGTTCGATTCGCAGTCGGTGCGACCGTATTTCCCCTATGACCGCGTGGAGCAGGGCGTGCTCTCGACTGCCTCGCGTCTCTTCCAGGTGGAGTTCCGCAAAGTCGAGAACGCCTCGGTGTGGCATCCCGACGTCGTAACTTACGACATCATCGACCGCGACACGCAGGTGGGCCGCTTTTACCTCGATATGCATCCGCGCGAGGGCAAGGACAAGTGGTTCTCCGCGCATCCGCTCATCCCCGGCATTGTGGACCATCCGGATGGCCGCCAGATCCCCGAGGCGGCGCTGATCTGCAACTTCCCCGGCGGCAAGGAGGGTGACCCCGGCCTGATGCTGCACTCGGATGTGGTCACGTACTTCCACGAGTTCGGCCACCTGCTGCACGCGCTGCTGGGCGGGCACCAGAGCTGGGCCGGACTGAGTGGCATCGCCACCGAGGGCGACTTTGTTGAGGTGCCGTCGCAGATGCTGGAGGAGTTCTTCCGCGATCCGCGCCTGCTGGCGACCTTCGCTCTGCATTACGAGACGAACGAGCCGATTCCCGCGGAGCTTGTCCTGCGCATGAACCGTGCCGGAGCCTTTGGCCGTGCCGACTGGGTGAGGACGCAGCTCTTCTACACGACGTACTCGCTCGAGACGCACGCGCTCGATCCCGAGACGCTCGATCTCGACCAGCTGCTCTACTCGCTCTACGCGCGCTTCCTGCCGTATGTGTGGATCGACGGAAACCGCATGTACGCGAGCTTCGGCCATCTCGTAGGCTACTCGTCGAACTATTACACCTATCTCTATGACAAGGTGATCGCGCTCGACTTCTTCGCGCAGTTCGCGCGGACCAACCTGCTGGATGACCCGGTGGCGATGAAGTATCGCCGCACCGTGCTCGAGCCGGGCGGATCGATGCCGGGCGAGGATATCGTGCTGCGCTTCCTCGGAAGACGGCAGTCAGCGGATGCGTTTGTCAGCTGGGTGGGTGAGGAGTTCCAGGTGACGGCGGCGGTTTACGAATAGGAATCCGCTTGCGGTTCGTGCTGCCCCACATCTCGAATGGCACGAGATGTGGGGCTCGCGGGCTTCTTGCAGGAGCGAGAAAATTCACTCCACAAGAGGTTCATGCCTCCCGCCCAAGCGGAGCTTGGACGGGGCACCCATATCCTCGACTATCGCAAGAAACCGCAGGTCCCTCCACTGCGCGAGACGATGGAACCGTCTCGCTCCGGTCGGGATGACAGGCTTTTTCTATTCAGATACAGCTATTCCTGCGACACATATCCGAGCGGCACACACTTTTCAGGAGAGACCCACGATGGCGGCTTCACCGATTCTTACCAGGGCATACAAGGGCAAGTGGGCGCTGATCACCGGCGCGAGCGCGGGGATCGGCGTGGCGCTTGCAGAAGAGCTTGCTGCCGCGGGCGCGAACCTCGCGCTTACGGCTCGGCGCGCCGACCGCCTCGAAGCGCTGGCGCAGCGGCTGCAGGCGCAGTACGGCATCCAGACGCGCGTGATCCCCGCCGACCTTGCCGATCCGAAGGCTCCCAGCCTGCTGTATGAGGCGACCGAGGGACTGGGCACACCGATCGACATCCTGGTGAACAATGCGGGCTTTGGCTATCTCGGCGAATTCCAGCGCTCGGACCGCGACTTCCAGCGCACCATGGTCGATGTGAACTGCGCCGCCGTGGTCGATCTCACGCACCGCTTTCTGCCGCGCATGATCGCGCGCAGAAACGGCGACATCCTCATCCTCGCCTCGACCGCGGCCTATCAGCCCGTTGCCTACATGGCGACCTATGCGGCCACCAAAGTTTTTGATCGCTATTTCGCCGAGGCTCTAGCCGAAGAAGTCGGACGCTTCGGCATCCGGGTGAGCGCGCTGTGCCCGGGACCGACTGAGTCGGAGTTCGGACAGGTCGCCGGATCGCGCAAAGAGGAGAAGCGCAAGTACCAGTCAGCAGCGGAAGTCGCGCGGCTCGGCCTCGAAGGGCTGGCGCAGGGCAAGACGTGGGTGATCCCCTACTCAGGAGGACGCATCCAGGTCTTCGCACAGCGCTTCGTGCCTCGGCGTTTCATCACGAAAGCGGCGGAGAAGATGTTCCGTCCTGAAACCGTCAAGTAACCTTCGGGTTACATCGCTGACGAAAAAGTTGAAGGCGGTGTCCTGTTCTGCCGAGATACTCTCGCGTGACGCCGCCCGTCCGATGAATGGGGTGAGGTACATCTGTCATGATTAACCCTGTTTCCATCACCCCAGTCATCGATGTTTCGACGAACTACCGGACCACCACGGAAGTCACCGCACCCGAACGGACCCAGAGTGGACGCGCGACGACGGCGCAACCCGAGCCCGACCGCACCTTGCGCTCCACTGCCTCGCCCGCCATTCAGCCTTTGCAGGTTACGCAGCGGCCAGCCCTCGAACGAGACCAGGTGACGCTCACCGGCGAACAGGTCCTGACCGCCCCGGCCTATGCCGGCACGCTTCCTCGCACCGAGCAGGACGACGCGGAGTACCAGTACGACCCGGTGTGAGCGCGCGGAGTATCCTTTCCTTCCCGCCCAGGCGGAGCCTGGACGGGGCACCCTCATCCTCGCTTGTGGAGAGAGCCGCAGGTTTTCCTCCACTGCGCGGCCTTCGACCGCTCCGGTCGGAATGACAGTACTTTTACTGGCCGTTTTATAACTGCCTGATGGCCTGCTCTCCCACGTCTCAGAATCGAGACGTGGGGCACCCGGCGCGCTCCGGTCGCAATGACAGGGGTGGGAGGGACGCGGCCAGCGGGAGCGCATGCCGAAGGCGAAAGGCCTGGACGGCCAGTCCCGTAACGCGCGAAGTGGGATAATCGTAGCAAGCAGGGCTCTGCTGCCCTGTTTTCCCGCCTTGGACGCCTCATCTCCTGTAGTAAAACGTTTGTCTCTTGACGATCCCCTTTTCGCGCCGGTACGATGAGCCGCAAAGTCCGGGACAGACCTCAAACCAAGTCGTTCAATCCTGGCCATGCTTCGTTCCACGTTTTAGGAGAGTCATGAAAGAGTTCAAGCCCTTCCGGCCCTTATCCGCGCCTATGTCGGTGGCCGTTCTGTTATCCGGACTAAGCGCCGGTCCCTTCTCTGCCGTCTCGCAGGCCCAGGTTGCGGCGGGCGCCGCGCAGCTCCAGAAAACGGAAGGCCCTGCCAAGGCGCATCATCCGTGGGACGACACCTCGCTTTCGCCCGATGAGCGCGCCGACCTGGTTCTGAAGCAGATGACCCTCGACGAGAAGATCCTGCTGGTCCACGGCCAGGGCTGGGGCGTGCTGCGTCCCGGCGACCCGGTGGCTCCGGGCTCGAACTTCGCAGCGGGCTACGTGGCAGGCATCGAGCGGCTCGGCATCCCCGGCGTGAATGAGGCCGACTCGGCCGTGGGCGCGCGCATGGCCGCCTACCAGGCTCGCTATGCCACGCTGCTGCCTTCGACGCTGGGCGCGGCCTCGAGCTGGGATCCGCAGGGCGCGCAGCTTTATGGCGACGTGATCGGCCGCGAGCTCCGCGCGTGGGGCTCGAACATGTCCATCGGCGGCGGTGTCGACCTGATGCGCGAGCCGCGCAACGGCCGCAACTTCGAGTACGCGGGGGAAGATCCGCTGCTGGCCGGCACCATGACCGGCAACCTGATGAAGGGCCTGCAGGCCGAGCACATCATGGGGGACATCAAGCACTATGCCTTCAACGATCAGGAGACGGGCCGCACCGCCGTCAGCGCGAACATCGATCACAAGGCCGCGCGAGAGAGCGACCTGCTCGCCTTCCAGATCGCCATCGATATCGCGAAGCCCTCGGGCGTGATGTGCGGCTACAACCGCTTCGAAGGCACGTATGACTGCGAGAACGACTACCTACTGAACCAGGTGCTCAAGAAGGATTTCGGCTTCAAGGGCTTTGTCCTCTCCGACTGGAGCGCGACGCACAGCACGGTGAAGGCCGCGCTGGCCGGACTCGATCAGGAGGAACCCGAAGACATCTACTTCGGCGAAGCGCTGAAGAAGGCGGTCGAAGACAAGCAGGTGCCTCTGTCGCGCCTCGATGACATGGATCACCGCATCCTGCGCAGCATGTTCGCCGCAGGCGTGGTCGATTACCCGGTGATGCCGCGCTCGGTCGTCGATCCTTTCCAGGGCCGTGACGACGCACAGCACATTGCCGAAGAGAGCATCGTGCTGCTGAAGAACAAGGGCGGCATCCTGCCGCTCGATCCTGCTCGCGTACACTCCATCGCGATCATCGGCTCGCATGCCGATAAGGGCATTCTCTCGGGCGGCGGCTCGGCGCAGGTGGATGCGCCCGGCGGCAACGTGACCGATCCGCACACCGGCGGCGCCAACTGGGGCGAGACGGTATGGTTCCCGTCGTCGCCGCTGCGGTATATCCGCGAGCACGACACCGGCGCGAAGGTGGAGTACAACTCCGGCGATGACACCGCTGCGGCGGCGGCTCTCGCGAAGTCCTCGGACGTGGCCATCGTCTTCGTGAACCAGCCCATGTATGAGGGCCACGATGCGAAGACCCTCAACTTGCCGGACAACCAGGATGCGCTCGTCTCCGCCGTGGCTGCGGCAAACCCGTACACCATTGTCATCGCTGAGACCGGCGGACCGATCGCCATGCCCTGGGCCGACCAGGTAGACGGCATCTTCGAGGCGTGGTTCCCCGGCATCGGCGGCGGTGAGGCGATCGCCAACCTGCTCTTCGGCACGGTAAACCCGAGCGCCAAGCTGCCCGCGTCGTTTGCGAAGCGCGATGCCGACCTGCCTCATCCCGAGATCGCCGGCATCGATCTCAAGGAGCAGACGAATATCGTCGAGACCAACCTCGGCGGCCATCGCATGCGCCACAACGATCCGCGCCTACCCTTCTTCGATGTGAACTACACCGAGGGCGCGAAGGTCGGCTACAAGTGGTTCGAGTCGCAGCACATCGAGCCGCTCTTCTGGTTCGGCTACGGCCTCAGCTACACCACGTATAGCTACTCCGACCTGAAGGTGAGCCCGGATGGCAGCGAGGTGACGTTGACCGTGAAGAACACCGGCGAGCGCGCCGGCGTCGAGATTGCCGAGGTCTACGCGAAGCTGCCGAAGGCCGCGGGCGAAGACTACAAACGGCTCATCGCCTTCGACCGCGTGCCGCTCACGCCGGGCGAGGAAAAGACGATCACACTGAAGGTCGATCCCAAACTATTGTCCGTCTTCAACACGGAGAAGAGCGATTTCGAGTTGGTCCCCGGCGAGTACACCGTGCTTGCGGGTCCGTCGTCGAATCACACTCCGCTCAAGGCCAGCTTTAGTTACTCGAAGTAAGTCTCGTAGGAAACAACGACGGCGCTCCTCGATCGAGGGGCGCCGTTTTTATTTGGCGGGAGAAATGAATGCTCTGTAGCGAGGGCACATCGGTGTGTGCTTTTCGGTGAATTCGACGCTCATCGCAACATTTCCAGAGCGCACGGCCACATGCCGAGTCTGTACGTAATATGAGGATAGTTGCGCGAGGCACTCGCTTGAGGGGCAGGTTTAGAGCGTTCGCTCTGCTGTGTTGTGCGATGTTGCTCTCTGGCTCGCCTCTCATCGCTCAGACCATTGTCGGCACCTGGCAAGGGAAACTGCCTGTACAACAGGACCCGCGCATCGTCCTACAGGTCACCCAGTCAGGCAATGGGCCTTTGGGAGGAACGCTCAAGTTCATCGACCATGATGACGTGGCCGCTCCTTTGCTTTCTCTCTCCTTCGCATCGCCCACTGTTACATTCACTGTCGGCGACATCAGCTATCTCGGAAAGCTCAGTGAGGACAGTAAGTCCATCACAGGGCTCTGGACACGAGGGACACAGAAGTATCCATTGAGCTTCATGCTCGCGTCGCCGGACGACACGTGGAAGTATGCAGGCGCATCGCGGCTCACATACATGCCCGCGAACGCCGATCCGTCCTTTGAAGTTGCAACTATCAAGCTCAGCAGACCAGATAGCGATAACGCGCAAGCGACCGATGAAACCCGGTTCCGCACCTTCGAGGCCAAGAACTCAAGTGTGATCGACCTCGTCCGATTCGCATACCATCTGAGTCCTCGACAGGTTCAGGGCGGCCCGTCCTGGGCCAAGGAAGTTCGGTTCGACGTCGTTGGACAGCCCGATATCGACGGATTGCCAGACGCCGATCAGCATCGGCTCATGATGAGAAAGCTGCTGGCGGACCGCTTTCATCTCGTCGTGCACGACACATACCCTACATTTCCGATCTACGCGCTCACCGCTGCGGATCCAAACGTCAAGGTGATGCCCATCGCCGCGAACGATCATGGCGAGACGAAGATTGTGGTCAGAGATAACCAGGACGGGACTACGACGTGGCAACTCGTCTTCATGACAATCCCTGAGTTCGACGACATACTCATGCGTTTCATCAAGAATCGTCAGATCGTGGACGAAACCGATATGGCAGGCCAGTTCAACATCACTTTGACGCTTCCCTCCGAAGTGATGAACGATCCCACCGCCGATGAAGGCGCACTCGGCAGTGCATTTTTCAAGGCCGTTCAGGTGATCGGCTTCCAACTGAAATCAAAGAGTGAACCGCTTCGCGTCGTTGTCATCGATGAGGTAGAAAAACCGACGCCCAATTGATTCGACCCAGAAACTCATTTGGCTGCAACTCCTCAACGAGGAACAGCAGGTTCCTCCATTTCGCTTCACCTGCGGCTCCGCTTCGGTCGGAATGATATTGCTGGGAGTGGGCTTGTGCGCGCTTCGTGATTCTGTATGTTCCCCACGCAAGACAACATCGGGCTTGCGTGGGCCGCCGTTTGGGTTCTCTTCATCCCACGTCTCAGAAGCGAGACGTGGGGCACCCTGCGATGAAAGAAGCCCTAATTCCCTTCCGGCAGCTGAACGCTGTCGATCACCAACTTCTCGACACTGCCATCTGCCTTCACCAGCTTCAGCCCCATCTCCGACAGAGCGTTGCCGAGCATGTTTCTCTGGCTCCCGTTGTCGAAATCTTCGTTGGTGGGAGCGGTCTTCGATGTGAAGTCGTAAAAGCCGGGCAGGCCCGTCCGGTCGATCACCGGCGTTCGCCGGACATTGGCGATTTTCTGCGCCAGCTGGAGCATCGAGGTGCGATGAATCGCCAGCGATTGGCCAGCAATGACCGTCTCCACACCTGTGGCTTCGAGAGGTCCCGATGCAACCGTCTCTTTCTCTGCCAAGCTGAGCCGCAGTGGGCCGCCACTGCGCGTCAGCTCGTACACGGTTCCCGGCCGGCTCTCCATGTGAAACTTCAGCTGAAAGCGTTCGATGAGCAGCGATTGCAACATGGCACGGACCTGCGCGTCCTGAATGCTCGTCCATGAAGCTTCGCTGCCGGGTATGGCGGCCTGCATCTCCGGGGACGGCTTGCCTTCGATGTCGTACCAGCTCTGGAGCACCGATTCGTCTCCGCCGATGATCTCCCATTCAGGTATGTTGAATGCCTCGGCGATGAGCATGGCGAGGCGGTGCGCGTGGATAACGAGGTGCCCTCCGGGATAGACCGTCAGATCGATTGATGTGATCTTGTGCTGGTCGACCTGTTTGACAGTTGCGACCTCGAAGGCCGGCGGGCTCTTCGCAGCGTCCGTCCTCTGCGCTTGCAACGGAGACGGCACAGTCACGATCATCGCCAACGACGCTGTGATCGCGATACTCAATGGCCTTTTCGCTGCGCTACGGCTGCATCGCTGGAGATGTACTACCGACTGAGTCCCGTGCTTTGCGGGAAGTCTTCGTCGCATCGCAACTCCCTCCGACAGAACTGCATTTTCCATTCAAGATACATGGAGAAGTTTTCGTAGCCCTGCGTTCCGCCGTCCTCATTTGGCTGCGGCTCCGCTTCGGTCGGAATGATATTGCTGGGAGTGGGCTTGTGCGCGCTTCGTGATTCTGTATGTTCCCCACGCAAGACAACATCGGGCCTGTGTGGGCCGCCGTTCGGGTTCTCTTCATCCCACGTCTCAGAAGCGAGACGCGGGGCACCTGCTTTTCTTAGGCCTGAAAAATCTTTCCGCTGTACCGCTTCCCTCTTGCGCTGCAATCCGTCTTATGTGTTACATTGGGTAACACTATGACGGGTAACGTTACAGAGCATCGCGAAGAACTCCATGATCCGGCTGAGCTCGGAGAGCTCGAACGCTCCATCCTGCACATCGTCTGGCGGAGGGCCGAGGTCACGGCCGAGGACGTCCGCGCTTCGATGGAGGCCAACGACCGTCCCCTCAAGGACTCGACCATTCGCACCGTCCTTCGCCGTCTCGAAGAGAAGGGCTATCTCACGCACACCGTCGATCAGCGGACCTTCGTCTATCGCCCTGCCGAAGCCCGCCGCGTCGTCGCCGGCCGCGCCGTCAAACGCATTCTCGACTGGTTCTGCGAGGGGTCGGTCGAAGATCTGCTCGTCGGCATGGTCGACTCCAAGGTGCTCGACCGCAAGCAGCTCCAGCGCCTCGCAGACCGCATTGCAGCTTCGAAAAAGGAGACACGGTGATGATTTCTCCTCTGGAATCGCACGCCGTCGCAGTCGCAGTTGAGTCCATTGCAGTCGAATCCGTTGTTCGCTCGCTGGCCATGGCGGCCGTTGTCTGGGGCGCCATCCGTCTCTTCCGCTTGAACAACCTGCCCGCGCAGAAGCTCGCCTGGACGCTGGTGCTCGCGCTCAGCTGCGCCATGCCCGGCCTGCTCCTGCTCGAGTCCGCGCATCCCGGCGTCCTTCCTTCGATCCGCCTTGCCCCGGTGAGCCGCGCCGCATCGGCGCTCGGCGCTCGCTATGAGCAGTTCGCACACCGCTTCCATGCGCTGCGTTCTGTTGTGGAAGCGGCCAGCGCTGCTCCCCAGGCAACAGCGGGAGCACAGCCGGAGACTCGCGCGGAAGCAGAGAGCGCTATTTCCTCCGCACAGCCCGAGAGCAGCATCCCCGGCGGCGTGTACGCGGCCACAGATGCTGCGAATGCGAACTCGGCCACTGCGGACGAAGTGCCTGATGTGATGCTGACCGTCGAGCCGGCTCGCCCGGCTGCGCACCCGGCGACGCGCTGGCACCTTGCGCCGCTGGCCCGCTACATCCTGCCTGCGTATCTCGCGGTGAGCGCCGTGCTCCTGCTGCGCGTGCTGGTCGGCCTCGCCCTGGCCGCGCGCCTCTGGAGAAAGGCCGAGCGCGCCTCCGCTCTCGTCTATCCCCACGCCGCACTTCGCATCAGCAGCAGCATCGAGAGCCCGGTTACCGTCGGCTCCGGCATCGTGCTGCCCGCGAGCAGCCTCACCTGGAATCGCAGCCGCCTGCACATGGTTCTCGCCCACGAGCGGGCGCACGTTCGCCAGGGCGACTTCTATCTCCAGCTCGCAGCCTCGCTGTATGCAGCGCTCACCTGGATCAGTCCGCTCGGCTGGTTCCTCAAGCGCCAGCTTGCCGAACTGGGGGAAGCGGCGAGCGACCGCGCCGCGCTCGACGAGGTGGAAGCCGCTACGACGACCGATTACGCCGAACTCCTGCTCGAGCTGGCCTCCATGCCTCGCCGCGGCTTTGCCCGCGCCGCAGCCGGAGTCGGCATGGCCCGTCCCAGCTCGGTCCAGAGCCGCATCGAGCGCATCCTGAACCCGGTCACCTTTGCTGCATCCTTCACCGGAGGGCGCATCTCCGGGCTGGCCGCCGCTTTGCTCGTGCCCTGCGCCCTGCTGGTCGCTGTCTCCGGCCGCCGTGTGCATGCCGCTGAAATTCCGCAGCAGATCACGACCGTCCCGCAGCCGGCCATCGCCGTTGCGCCGGAACCAGCGTCCTCACCCCTTCTACCGGCAGAGCCGGAACCAGCGGCAGCCGTCTCCGCGACCGCGCAGCCCGCGGCGCAGGCGGCTGCGGCAACCTCCGTCACCGCTCAGCCCGCACCAGCGGCTGCGCCACGACCTGCCGTGACCGCCACACCGGCAGCGCGGCCAGTTGCAGCGCCGACAGTCCATGTCACCACGCTCTCCAACGCCGTCACCGGTCTCTCGGAGAAGCTGAACAGCGTGGTTGCGCTCAGTGTCCAGCCCTCCCCGGTCACGAACCTGGCGCTTGCGCTCTCCGGACAGTCTTCCAGTTCGACGAGTTCTTCCACCTCGACCGGAGTGGGCAGCTCGTCCTCGACCGGAAGCAGCAGCTCCCCATCCGGCTCGCAGTCCGTTAGCAACAGCGAAAGCCACACCTACTCGGTCGACTCGGACATCGACGACGAAGAGCATGACCACAACCACAATGGCCACCGCTCTGCGAGCGTGCTCATGCTCAATGGGCCGAACAACTCCTTTGCCATCGTTCAGGGGGACGGCAAAGTGCACGGCGAGGGTGCGGAAGGCTCTGCATTCGAAAAGGCCCGCGCACAGACCCAGGGCGACATGATGTGGTTCGAGCGTGACGGCAAGTCCTACGTGATCACCGACCCCGCCACCATCGACGCAGGCCTTCGCCTGTGGAAGACCAGCCTCAGCGGCCTTGCGTACAACTATGGCTACGACAGGGACTCCTACAAAATCTTCGCCCCTGATTTGAATGCGCAGCTTGTCAAACTCAAGGCGGCGAATATCTACGTGCGCGGCCCGCAGATCTCGCAGGAAGAGATTCAGAAAGAGATTGCCGAAGCGCAGAAGAACCTGGCAAAGATCCAGGCCGAGTTCCCTGCAGGCAAGGATGGCGTGCTGACTCCGGAACAAAGCGCCGAAATCCGGCGAGAGGTGGAGGAAGCTGTTCGCACGCTCACCAAGCTCGAGGCCGACGGCACCCTCTCGCGCCAGATTCGCATCCAGGTGGACGACCAGGTTCGGAAGCAGATCGCCGACAACCGCGCCACCATGGAGCGCTCCCTCGAGCAGGCGCGGGAAGCGACGCGCCAGGCCCGCGAGGAGGCCCGCAAGCAGTCGGTGCAGCAGATGCAGTCCTTCTTCGACCAGGCTCTCCACGACGGCAAGGCCCGGCCGGTTCAGTAGGTCTGCCGGAGAAACGCTTTCAGCCGAAGATGCAGACCGCGGCCTCAACCAGCTAATCTGGTCCTGATGCCGCGGTCTCATACCTCCCTCGCCGTTCTCTCCGCTCTGGCTTTCGGCCTTCCGGCTGCCGCCCAGCAGCAACCCATCGCCACGGTGCCGGTCGAGGGCATTTCCCTCTCGGGATCGCTCTCGGTGGCCAACGGCCGCGCCAGCATTGCGAACAACGGCAGCATCACCGCGGGCGACCACACCGCGCACATCTCGCTGGCCCGTGGCGGCGAGCTGGCCGTCTGCGCCACCACGCAGGTCCATCTCTCCCACGACAGCTCCATCACGCAGGACCCCGCGCAGGATTCGGCGCTGATGATCGCCCTGGACCGCGGGGCGCTCGAGACCGACTACGCCACCGGCAAGTATTCCGACGTGATCCTGACGCCGGACCTGCGCATTCTCGTCTCCGGCCCCGGCCACGCCGACCTGAAGATCCGGATGAACCGTCAGGGCGATACCTGCATCGACAATCACGGGCCCAACCCGCCCTACGTTACGGTGACCAGCCAGTTTGAGGGCGGCGTCTACCGCGTGCAGCCCAACCAGCGTGTGATGTTCGAGCATGGCAGCCTGCAGCAGGTGGTCGATAACGAGCCCGAACCCTGCGGCTGCCCCGCGCTCGCGGTCTCCGTGGCCGATGCGGGCACCACCGGCTCGAACCCTGCCCAGCCAGGGCAGAAGGTGGGAGGACCATCCTCCACGCCTGCCGACACGGAGTTTCCGCTGGCGGTAAGCGAAGGCCTCACCCCGCCGCCGGCGCCTCCGACGCAGCCGGTCGTACCGGCCGGCACGGCGCATGCCATGGTGCAGGCCCCCATCGGCTACGATTCCTCCGCCACACCGAACCCCTCCGCCCCCGGAGCAGCCGGTCCGCCGCCTGCCGAGACAGCGACCGCAACCGCCCCGCCACCGCCGAAGCCGCAGGGAGGGTTCTTCCACTCCGTAGGCCACTTCTTCGCGAAGATGTTCGGACGATAGCTGCTCCGCGCAGGGCGATCCGCCTTCGGCCTCCGCTCCCGCTGGTCGCGCTGCTGCGCGCAGGGCGATTCCGCCTTCGGCACCCGC
>NZ_JASGFD010000049.1:0-34495 GCF_047605705.1 Silvibacterium sp.
GGTCCGGTGGAGCCCCCGGCTCCCCGGGCGCCCGTCGCTGCGCCGGGCATCGCAAGGGTCCGTCCCGTCCATGCGCGGGAAAAGCGCCGCCATCGCCACGAGTAAGCACACACGCAAAGCGCAGGGCCGGATATCACATCCGGCCCTGCGCTTTTTCGTGCATAATTTGTCTCTTGAGAGGAGCAGGCTTTCTGCCCATTTCTGCCCGGAACGCTCATTTCATGGTGGATGTGCGCGCAGCGCGGCCTTGCAGCGTCCTATTTAAGAAGTCATCAATAAACGATTGAAAGGTTTATTGTTATGCCAAAATATTTTGCGGCAAAGACACCTGGGCGCTGAAATGCGACATCTAATGAGTGGGTTGTTACGCGTATCTGCCTGTAAGGCTTTTACCGGGAACAATTTGTCAGGGTGAGAAGGGATTTTTTCGGGAAACGCGATCCCTTTGGTAAGCCTGATTTTTGCTTGGCTGTTTAGGCGTGCGTCACAAGGACACCTTCTTCTCCATCTTATGGATGATGTCCTGGCGGCGGAAGTAACCTTGAACGACGCAAAAACATTCACGATACTGCGGTTGTGGGATTAGAAAGACCGATCCTGCCGCTGCACTTTCACTGTAGTACCGAGTTGTTTCGTAACAGAACCCAAGGAAGTAAAAAGAGAAGGAGATCGGCAATGGACAGCAAGCCGGCACAGAATATTCAGGACACCTTTCTGAATACCGTTCGCAAAGACAAGACTCCCATCACCATTTATCTGGTAAGCGGTGTGAAGCTCACAGGCAAGATTCGTTCGTTCGACAAGTACTCGGTACTTCTGGAGAACAACAGCCAGGAGCAACTCATCTTCAAGCACGCCATCTCGACGGTGGTCAGCAGCCGTTCGGTTCTGCACAGTGACCATCGTTCCGGATCGAGCTCGTCCTCGGCGCATGCTCCCACGCACGCTCCCGCCCTGGCAGCCGCCGGCAGCAATTCCGATTCACACTCCTAATCACTGCATGGCCCGCGTCTTTCCATTTCGAGGAAAGGCGCGGGCCGGCAAGGTCCTTCTTTTCGGGATACGGTCTCCTGCCGGCATGCGTTTATGCTGAGGTGGAGGTTCAACCGGAAGTTTGACTGATCAGGGAAATATGCAGGCCATTGGCGCGCACGGCGAAATCGCTGTGCTGGTCGCCGTGGAGTTCGGCTCGCGCCGTGGGCCCCAGTTGCGCACCGCTTCGCTTGCGCGGAGTGCTGCGCTGCTCAGCGAAAGTGCTGAGGAGAGTCTTCTTGCGCCCGACAGCGACGCTGTCTCTTCGCGCAGCTTCGATCTCGAGGCTTCCATTGAGGAGTTTCGCGAGCTGGTCGTCTCTGCCGGTGCGTCGATCGCGGCTGAAGTGGTGCAGAGGCGTCCCAAGCCCGACCCGGCAACCCTGCTGGGCAGCGGCAAAATCGACGAGATTCATGGCATCGTCTCTTCATCGCAGGCCGATGTGGTCCTCTTCGACTACGACCTGACCCCGACACAGCTCAGAAACCTCGAAGACCGTCTGCCTTGCCGTGTCGTCGACCGGACGCAGCTGATCCTCGATATCTTCGCCAGGCACGCCCGGACCCGCGAAGGCCAGCTGCAGGTGGAGCTGGCGCAGCTCGAATATATGTTGCCGCGCCTCACCGGCAAGGGCCGGTCGATGTCGCAGCTCGGCGGCGGTATCGGCACACGCGGCCCAGGTGAAACGCAGCTCGAAACAGACAGGCGCCGGATTCAGCGCCGGCTGCTGCAGCTTCGCGAGGAACTGGAAGGGGTGCGCCGGGTGCGCGCGCAGCAGCGGCAGAGAAGGGAAGCCGTCCCGGTTCCGGCCGTCGCGCTGGTCGGTTATACGAACGCAGGCAAGAGCACGCTCTTCAATACCATCACCCGCGCCGGGGTGCTCGAATCGTCACGCATGTTCGCGACGCTGGACCCGAAGCTGAAGGCGATCCAGCTTCCGAGCCGCCGCAAGGTTCTGCTCTCTGACACGGTGGGATTCATCCGCGACCTGCCGCACACGCTGGTTACGTCCTTCCGCGCCACCCTGGAGGAAGTGCAGAAGGCCGAGGTGCTGGTGCATGTGCGGGACTGTACCAGCCCGATGCAGGAAGAGCATAAGGCCGAGGTCGAAAAGGTGCTGGGCGAACTGGATGTGCTCGCGACGCCCAGGATCGAAGTCCTGAATAAGATCGACCTTCTCCCGGAAGATGAGCGGGAGGCTCTGCTGGCGAGCGGAGCGGTAGCGGTCTCCGGCAAAACAGGGCTGGGGGTCGAGGCGCTGATCGCGCGGATCGACCAGGCGCTGGTCGCCGACCCCATCGTGGAACAGCGGTTTCAGGTTCCGCAGTCCGAAGGACCTGTGCTGGCGGCGCTGGGAGCCGGAGCGCTCATTCGCGAACGCGAATTTGACGGGAATTTAGTGCGCATGACGGTGGCCGGTCCAGCCTCATTGCTGGGGCGTTACAGGCGCTTTTGGCGGAAGCCGTGAGGCTGTGGAAGTTTTTCGAAATAAAATAGATAGGGCCGAGTCAAAAGGGAGCGGAGGTATGTCCCAAATGCTCGGCCCCGTCGACCCTGAACCGGGTCATAGGTGGTACACTTAGTTTACGCCGGTCCAGTGCCGAGTCAAGCGGGATTCCGACGACTTCCGGGGTTGTTTTTTAGCCTGTTTCAAAGGAAATCGGAAGACCGTGATCGTGTGCCCGGCGGATTGACACCGCGAATTCTCGTCTGTTACAACCAATTGTTCCTGAACGCTTTCCAGTAGATAACAACCGCATACGCCCGCGAATTCATGCTACAAGACCTTCTGCGTCAAATCGGCGAACTCCTGCTCGGCTCCGTGCCGACGGCGATCATTTTTCTGATCCTGGTTCTCGCCTATCGCTTTGTTTTATATGGCCCTTTGAAGCGCGTGCTGGCCGAACGCCATCGCCGCACCACCGGTGCGGTGGAGAAGGCGCACGCCGCCATCGCCGCTGCGGATAGCAAGAGCCAGGAGTACGAAGCGCGGCTGCGTGCAGCCCGCGCGGAGATCTTCAGCGCCCGCGAAAAGCGTGTCCAGGAATGGAACGCGCAGCGCGATAAGGCGCTTGCTTCGGCCCGCCTCGCAGCCCATGATCGTATTGCTTCGGCACGCCGTGGTATCGAACAGGAATCCGCCGCTGCCCGGCAGCAGATCGAGTCTTCGACCGATCAGCTGGCTGCCCAGATTCTGCAGGCTGTATTGCCTGTCCGTGCGGAGGGAGCCCGTTGAAGCTGCATCGCCGCACACTCTTTGCTTTCACCCTGCTGTTTGGACTGTTCGCTGCTCCGGCGGTGACCGGCCTGCGCGCCGTCGCGCAGGCTCCTGCCACAACGCAGGCCCAGCCCTCCTCTTCCACGGGAGATCTGGACGCGGCTGAGACCGATAAGCAGACGGAAGCATTCCGTCATTCTGCTCCGGTCAAAAAGCTGGCTGCCGCGTTGCATATGGACACCGAACAGGTGGCCAGGATTTTCGAAGACATCAACTCGGGTATCGTGATCGTCTTGGTCCTCTGGCTGGTCCTCAAGACCGTGCCCAAGGCCCTGCGCAATCGCCAGTCGGCGCTTGAGAAGCAGCTTGTCGAAGCGCGTCTCGCCACCTCGCAGGCCAACGAACGGCTGGCTGTTGTGGAAGAGCGCCTCTCGAAGCTGGGTATCGAGATCGACGCGATCCGCGAGCAGACCGAGCGCGAGATGGCCGAGGACGAGAAGCGCATCCATGCCTCGATCGAAGAAGAGCGTCAGCGTATCGTCGCCTCTGCCGAGCAGGAGATTGAAGCTGCCGGAGCCGCGGCCCGCCGCGAGCTCAAGGCTCTCGCCGCCGATCTTGCGATCGAACGCGCGTTGCACGGCCTTCGCATCACCGAGTCCGATGACCAGGCCCTGATTCACGGCTTTGCCGAGAACCTGAAGGGAGAGCGTAACTAGCATGTCCGCCATTACTGCGCGCTATGCCCGCGCTCTCGCCGACGTTCTGCGCGAAGCCAAGGTGAATCCGGCAACGATCCAGTCGCAGCTTGCCGACTTTCTGGCTGCCTGGAATGTCAGCGCGGATCTTCGCGAAGTTTTTCTCGACCCCTCGTTTCCCGCCGCCGAAAAGGTTGCGATTCTCGATAAGCTGAACACGAAGCTCAAGCTGGCGCAGCAGGCTCGTAACTTCATCGCTGTGCTGATCAGCCACGGCCGTCTGCATGAACTGCGGGAGATCGTTTCCGATTTCAGCAGCGCTGTGGATGAAGAACTGGGCATCCTCGAGGTCTCGGTGACCTCGGCACGGCTGCTCGGAGAAGACCAGCGCAGGGAACTCGAGCGCCAGATCGGCGGGTTCACCGGCAAGCAGATTCGTGCCTCCTATAAGGAAGACGCCTCTGTACTCGGAGGTGTCATCGTCAAGATCGGCAGCACCGTATACGATGGCTCGGTACGCGGCCGTCTCGATCGCCTCAGAGAAGAGCTGATCGCCAGCTAGCAGCTTCGGCAGGCGCGAACAAGATTGATCCAAACCAAGAACCGGCGCCAAACCTGGGTTCGCAGGACCGGTTCGCACAACTCACAACAGGTTCCGACTTAAGAAAACGCAATGGCTCAGATAAACGCAGACGAAATCACAGCGCTCCTTAAAGAGCAGATCGCCAACTACGACGCCAAGGTTCGCGTCGACGAAGTCGGCACCGTGGTGACCCTCGGTGACGGCATTGCGCGCATTCACGGCCTCGACAAGGTCATGGCCGGTGAGCTGATCGAGTTCCCGCACGGCATTGCCGGACTGGCCATGAACCTCGATGAAGACCAGGTGGGCGCCGTCATCCTTGGCGACTACTCCGAGCTTCGCGAAGGCGACCAGGTCAAGCGCAGCGGCAAGATCCTCAGCGTGCCCGTGGGCGAGGCGATGATCGGCCGCGTGGTCAACGCGCTCGGACAGGCCATCGACGACAAGGGCCCGATCAACACCACCGAGACCCTGCCTGTCGAGCGGCTCGCGCCAGGCGTGATCGCGCGTCAGCCGGTCAAGGAACCCATGATGACCGGCCTCAAGGCCATCGACACGATGATTCCGATCGGCCGCGGTCAGCGTGAGCTGATCATCGGCGATCGCCAGACCGGCAAGACCGCCGTCGCGCTCGATACGATCATCAACAGCAAGGGCAAGGACCTGATCTGCATCTACTGCGCGATCGGTCAGAAGCGTTCGTCCGTCGCGACCGTCGTCCAGACGCTCGAAGAGTACGGCGCACTCGACTACACGGTTGTGGTCGCTGCGACCGCTTCTGAGCCGGCGCCCATGCTCTACCTCGCGCCCTACGCGGCTACCGCCATCGCCGAGTACTTCCGCGATAACGGCAAGCACGCGGTCATCATCTATGACGATCTCTCGAAGCACGCCGTGGCCTATCGCGAACTCTCGCTGCTGCTCCGCCGTCCTCCGGGCCGCGAAGCCTATCCCGGCGACGTGTTCTATCTCCACTCGCGTCTGCTCGAGCGCTCCTGCAAGCTCAGCAAGGAACTCGGCGGCGGCTCGCTGACCGCGCTGCCGATCATCGAGACACAGGCTGGCGACGTGTCGGCCTATATCCCGACGAACGTCATCTCGATCACCGACGGCCAGATCTTCCTGGAGACGGATCTCTTCAACTCGGGCGTCCGCCCGGCCGTGAACGTCGGCCTCTCGGTCTCGCGCGTCGGTTTCTCGGCGGCGATCAAGGCTGTGAAACAGGTCGGCTCCACGCTGAAGCTCGATCTCGCGCAGTATCGCGATCTCGCGGCCTTCTCACAGTTCGGCAGCGATCTGGACCAGGCGACGCAGCGTCAGCTGAATCGCGGCCAGCGCCTCACTGAGCTGCTCAAGCAGCCGCAGTTCCAGCCGCTCAGCGCCGAGCAGCAGGTCTTCATCCTCTTCGCCGGCACGCAGGGCTACCTGGACGATATCAAGGTGCCTTCGATCCGCGCCTTTGAGGATGGCCTCTACAAGTACCTGGCCTCCGCGCAGACGGCGGTGCTGAACGATATCGCGACGAAGAAGGCACTGGACGACGAGCTCAAGAGCCGCATGCACGCCGCGCTCAAGGAGTACAAAGCCAACTTCCTCGCCGAGCACCAGGACGCGCAGATTCAGCAGCCGAAGCAGGCGGGAGCGAAGAAGTAAGGCACCCCTATGGCGAACGTCCTCGATTTACGGCGGCGCATCCGCAGCGTGAAGAACACGCGCCAGATCACCAAGGCCATGAAGATGGTGGCCGCGGCGAAGCTGCGCCGTGCGCAGGAGCGCGCGATGCAGTCGCGCCCCTACTCGGCGATGCTGGCAAGCGTGCTCGAATCGCTGAAGCGCCGCATCGACACCTACGATCCCGAGACCGGCGACGCGTGGCATCCGCTGCTGCGCACGCGCGAAGAGAAGCGCGTGCTGGTAGTCGTCATCTCCGGTGAGAAGGGCTTTGCCGGCGCCTTCAACAACAACATCCTGAAGGCGGCGACCCAGTTCATCGACGCGAATTCTGACAAGCAGATCGACGTCGAGCCCATCGGCCGCAAGGCCCGCGACACCTATCGCCGCCGCTATCCCGCCGCTTCCTACACGGAAGCAGCAAAGGGTGAAAACGGTGAGGCGACAGGCCGTGGCGAACGCCAGCGCGGCACCGGCATCGAGCTGATCGGCGACCACACGGGCCTGCTCGAAAAGCTGAACTTCGATGCGGTGCGTGAAGTTGGCGAAGACATCGTCGAGCGCTATGCGCACGAAGAGATCGACGCGGTCTACGTGGTCTACAACGAGTTCAAGTCGGTGATCTCGCAGCGCGTGGTAGTAGAGAAGATCCTGCCCATCATCGCAATCGGCAAGCCGCAGATCGCGCAGTCCGAGGAGATGTCGGCCGACGAGCGTGCCCGCGCAGGCGAAGCCGCACTGACCGCTGGCATCAGCGTGCAGAAGGGCGAAGCCGAGGCGGACATCAAGGAGTTCGAGGACGAGGCGAAGAAGTTCGGCACGGCGGACGTGGATTACATCTACGAGCAGTCGCCGCGCGAAATCTTCAACGCGATCCTGCCGCGCTACATCACCTCGCAGCTGTATCACGCGATGCTCGAGTCCGTTGCCGCGGAGCATGCTGCGCGTATGACGGCGATGGACGCGGCCACCAACAACGCCTCGGAGATGATCGACTCGCTGACGCTGGTGATGAACCGCGTACGCCAGGCCGCCATCACCAAGGAAATTATCGAGATTGTGAGCGGCGCAGCCGCGTTGTCGTAGTTCAAAGCATTGGCAAGCCGGCGCAGCTTCACGGCGCGCCGGAGAAGATCAAGACAGAAGCGGCTCGGGCCGCGAAGATTCCAGAGCAGGAAATATATGGCAGAAAACATCGGCAAAGTGGTTCAGGTCTCCGGTCCCGCCGTCGACGTGCAGTTCGACGAAGCGAAGATGCCCGGCATCTACCAGGCGCTGCGCGTGGTCAGCGAGGGCTTCAATGTGCCCGCGCCCGTCAGCGTCATCCTTGAAGTGCAGCAGCACCTCGGCGAAGGCCGCGTGCGTTGCGTGGCCATGGAGTCGACCGAGGGCATGGTCCGCGGCATGAAGGTCATCGACCTCGGCGGTCCGATCTCCGTTCCCGTAGGCCGCGAGACGCTCGGCCGCGTGCTGAACGTGATCGGCGAGCCGGTCGACGAACTCGGCCCGGTGAACGCCAAGGAGCATCGCCCCATTCATCGTCAGGCCCCGGCCTTCGACGAGCAGGCGACCTCGGAAGAGATGTTCGAGACCGGCGTGAAGGTCATCGATCTCATCCAGCCCTTCCTCAAGGGCGGCAAGATCGGCCTCTTCGGCGGCGCGGGCGTCGGCAAGACGGTCATTATCCAGGAGCTGATCAACAACGTTGCGACCAAGCACGGCGGCTTCTCGGTGTTCGCCGGCGTGGGCGAGCGTACCCGTGAGGGCAACGATCTCTGGCTCGAATTCCAGGAAGCCGGCGTCATCGACCTCAAGGACTTCTCGAAGTCGAAGGCCGCTTTGATCTATGGCCAGATGACCGAGCCGCCCGGTGCGCGTCTGCGCGTCGCGCTGACCGGTCTGACCATCGCGGAGCACTTCCGCGACGAAGAAGGCGCGGACACGCTGCTCTTCATCGATAACATCTTCCGCTTCACGCAGGCAGGCTCGGAAGTTTCGACGCTGCTGGGCCGCATGCCCTCGGCTGTCGGCTACCAGCCGAACCTCGCCACCGAAATGGGTGAGCTGCAGGAGCGCATCACCTCGACGAAGAAGGGCTCGGTCACCTCGGTGCAGGCCGTCTACGTTCCGGCCGACGATCTTACCGATCCGGCTCCGGCGACGACCTTCGCTCACCTCGATGCGACCACCGTGCTCTCGCGTCCGCTCTCCGAGCTGGGCATCTACCCCGCCGTCGATCCGCTGGCCTCGAGCTCGCGTATTCTCTCGCCCCGCATCGTCGGGCAGGAGCACTACGATGTGGCCCAGGGCGTGAAGCGCATTCTTCAGCGCTACAAGGACCTGCAGGACATTATCGCGATTCTCGGTATCGACGAGCTTTCCGAAGAGGACAAGATCACCGTCAACCGCGCGCGCAAGGTGCAGAAGTTCCTCTCGCAGCCCTTCCACGTGGCCGAGCAGTTCACCGGCATCCCCGGCAAGTACTGCAAGATTGCGGATACGGTTCGCTCGTTCAAGGAAGTCATCGAAGGCAAGCACGACGATGTTCCCGAGCAGGCCTTCTATCTCCAGGGCACCATCGAGGATGTTCTCGAGGCGGCAGAGAAGCTCAAGGCGCAAAACAAGTAGACAGGGCTCGGAGCTCAGCGCTCAGTGAAAACAAACTGAGACTGAGCTCTGAGGACTGAGCTCTGAGAACTGAACATGGCAGATACCAATACACTCCAGGTCCGGCTCGTCACCCCTGACCGCATTCTCGTCGATCAGTCGGCGACCGCGGTCGAGGTGCCCGGCAAGTCGGGTTATCTCGAAGTGCTCTACGGAGCGGCGCCGCTGCTTTCCGAGCTTGGCCCCGGCCTGGTGCGCCTGCACGGCGGCGAGGGCGGAGACCAGAGCTATTTCGTGGCCCGTGGTTTCGTCGAAGTGCTGCCGGAGCGTGTCACCATCCTTGCGGAAACCGCGCTGAAGCCCGAGGACATCGATACAGGCGAAGCGCAGCAGGAGCTTGAGGAAGGCAAGAAGCTCTGGAGCGAGGCCGGTGAGGACGCCGGAAAGTATGACGAGGCCAACGAGGTGATTCGTGAGGCGGAATCACTGCTCGACACCGCAAAGGGCGATCGCAGCTAGATTTATATAGAAAAAGCAGGGCATCATGCCCGCAAGCAGGACCGGCCCATGCCGGTCCTTTTCTTTTGCCGCTCCCTGTCCGGATCAGGCGGAGATGTAAGACCAGTATCTGCCCCTTTTCATTTGCCGCCAGTGGTGTATCTTGGAGCAGGTCGCGGACAGCCCTCGGAATTGTCCCCGGACCGCTGCTTATTGCATGCAGATGTCGATCAAGCTCGAAGCGGCTGCGTCCACGCACAAGGGGAATGTTCGTTCCGCCAATGAAGACGCATATGGCTGCTGCCTGGAGTTCGGCGCATTCGTGGTGTGCGACGGCATGGGCGGCGCAGCAGCCGGAGAGATCGCCAGCCAGCTTACAGTGAATACGGTGGTCGACCGCATCTGCTCGGCGAAGCCGAATGCCCAGCCCCGCAAGGCTCTCGAAGATGCCGTGGCGGCTGCGAACAAGCTGGTGTACTCACGCGCGCAGAAAGACTTCAGCCTGCATGGCATGGGCACGACGCTGGTAGCGGCGGTCATCAGCGGACATCATGCCGTGATTGCGCATGTAGGGGACAGCCGTTGTTACTTGTTCCGTCGCGGACAGCTGCTGCGGCAGACGAACGACCACTCGCTCGTCGATGAACAGGTAAGGCTGGGGCAGTTGACGGCCGACCAGGCCGATCGTTCGCCGCTGCGCAATGTCATCACGCGGGCGATCGGCACGCAGCGGACCGTAGCGACCGAGACCGGAGAGCTCGATCTCGAAGCCGGCGACATGCTGCTGCTGTGTACCGACGGCCTGACCCGCGAACTCTCGGACGATCGCCTCGTGGAGCTGCTCAGCACGATGGAAGCCGAGCATGCCCCGGCGCAGGCTATCTCCGAGCTGCTGGTGGCCGAGGCAAATGCCGCCGGCGGCCGCGACAATGTGACCTGCATCGTGACCCGCATCGGGGAATGATCTCTGCATTGCCGGCGGAAAGCCAGCTGGATGCTCGCCAGCGTCAATACACAGAGCCAACCCGGTAGGATTGCAGCATGCGAAAAGGATTTACGAGAAGACCGCAGGCTGAGGAGCCTGCCAAGCACGGCAAGAACTACATCACCCCCGGCGGACTCGAACGTCTCAGGGATGAGTATCAGTTTCTGCTCACCCGGGACCGGCCAGCCGTGGTGGAGGTAGTGGCCTGGGCCGCCGGAAACGGAGACCGCAGCGAAAACGCCGACTACCAGTATGGCAAGCGGCGGCTGCGGCAGATCGATGGGCGGATCCGCTTCCTCGCGAAGCGCATCGAGGCCGCGGAGGTAGTCGATCCGGAAGCCCCGCGAACAGGCCAGCAGGCAGCAAGGGCATTCTTCGGGGCCACGGTCTGCTATGCCAATGCCGAGGGAGCGGAGCGCGAGGTCAGCATCGTCGGCGTGGACGAGGTGGATCTCGAACGAAACCACATCAGCTGGGTCTCACCGCTGGGGCGCGCGCTCATGAGGTCCGCCGAGGGGGACGAGATCGTTCTCCATGCGCCACGCGGCCCTGAGCGCCTGACCGTGCTGGAGGTGCGGTACGAGCGGATTGCCGTAGAGCCATTCCGCGAGCCGCCTGCATCCGAAGCCGAACGCCCGATGTCTCGCTCCTGAGAGATGGGCTGCTTTTCGTCAAGGAATCGGTAGGTGTTTCTTATGGGAGCGGAATTCAGTGGCCTGGGTCGCTGGCGCGAAGGGACATATCGTTACGAATCAAAAATCGTAACTGCCGTAAACGCGGTTTTGTAACTCAGTCCAGTAGACTTCGACTATGGCTGGGTTTGCCGTTGTCGTGACTCTCTTTATGTTTGGAGCCGTGGGGATTCTCTGCGCGTGCTTGCTGTCTATCGTCTTATTCAAGACGGCACGCAGGAAGTTGAATGACGCAGGCGTCCAGGCACAGAGTCTGCCATCCATGTTCGCGGCATCCCCCTTCCTTGGGCTTGGTTGGCTTGTATTTGCCCTTCTCATTCATGTTCAGGTGTCCAATCGCTTGGCGCATCAAGATTGCGGGTTGAGCGGCGACCCCTTCGTCACACTTCCGAATGGATATGAAGTCGGTAGCCATAATACCTACGATGGCTACCTCAAAGCGCCAGGGGCAACTACAGATGTGCCCGTCGCCGGTGATGGCTACGTGCGCTCAATCATTAGCCTCCATCTGGATGGTGATAAGTTTTCTGGCACTCAATACGACTTCAACACTTCCAGTGTCCGTCGCTTCACGTTTGATACCAAGACGGAGACATTTGCGTCTTCGCCGGAGGGACCGATCACGTGGTCTGCTGCTAATGACAGATCTCAGCTTGGCGACGAATCCTATTGGGTGGTTTATAGGAAGTACAGACATCGCTGGCCAAATTACTTACTTCTTTTTCTGATTGTTGGAGGAGAGGTGGCCATCGCGCTGCGGCTTAGGAAAGTGTGGCTTACTGCCGTGTCGAGAGTTTGACTCCTGCTCTCTCGAGCCTCACGCAAAGTCGCCCTTCCGGCAAGTTTGTTGTGTGAGGAGAACAAATATAGGAATGACTCGGCAAGAAGTTCTGGACTGCATTAGAAAGCTTACGCCTGAGCGGGAACGGGAGTGGATGTTCGACTTGGGCGCACAACTAACGATCTCTGCCAGAGGGGCCTATGCATTGGAAGAAGCCGGTGGGGATGTGGCTCATCTCACTGGTTTCAATGAGCTTCAACATCAGATCTACGGACGCCTGCGAGAACTTCGTCGGGGCGGTTCATGGACCTTGGAAAGCTTCTTGGACGGCCTCATCGAGAAAGCGGCGCATTATGGAATTGGTGGCGACCTCGGATGGGCTGTCACGGTTTCTCTCAGAGATATGCTCCACTGAAGCCATATCTTGAAACTCATAGACGGCGATCCCTTCAGCGAAGATATCAAGATCCCGCAGCAAGCGCTCGCCGGGTGATTTCCTGGCCGTCCCTGCCATTTCCGCACTCGTGGGATACCGAACTCGATTCCCCCTGCGCCCTGTTCCACACCGATCCGGCGTATTCTTGTTCGATATGGTGCGGATGACAGTGCTGGCCAGTGGTTCGAAGGGCAACAGCACCGTCGTCTCCAGTGCGCGTACCCGGATCCTGGTGGATGCGGGGCTCTCCTGCCGTGAGCTTTTCAAGCGCATGCAGGTGGCGGGAGAAGATCCCCGCACGCTCGACGCCATTCTCGTCACTCATGAGCATGTGGACCATGTACAGGGGCTGGCGGTGACGGCTCGCAAGCTGGGCATCCCTGTGTACTTCACCGAGGCGACGCATCGTGCCTGGGCTCGCTGGATGACGCCGCGCAAGCGCGTGACCTATGCGGACTGGCTGGAGCAGCGCCGTCAGCAGGCGGCTGCGGAGCTTTCCGCTTCGGCCGAGGTCGTAGACGAGGTTGCCGAGGACGCGATTCAGGAAGCCGCGGCGGAAGAGCTTGCCGCTCCCGACTGCAATAGTCCGGAACCGGAAGACGATGCTCCGCTGAAAGTGGTTGCGGATCCGGCCCGTCTGCCGGGTGTCGAATATTTCACGGCGGGCGAGGCCTTCTGCGTTGGCGATATCGCGGTGACGCCGTTCACCCTCCCGCATGATGCGATCGATCCCGTTGGCTTTGTCTTCGAGGCGGAAGGGATTCGCGTCGGCGTCGCGACCGACCTGGGCTACATGCCTGCGCATGTGGAACAGCGCCTGAAGCGCTGCGATGTGCTGATGCTGGAGTCGAACCACGATCTCGACATGCTGCGCGACGGGCCGTATCCATGGTCGGTGAAGCAGCGGGTCATGTCGCGGGTGGGGCATCTTTCGAACGATGCGGCGGCGAAATTTCTCGAAGAAGGATACGACGGGCAGGCAGCGTACGTGGTGCTCGCCCATCTTTCCGAGAGCAACAACATGCCTGAGCTGGCCAGGCTGGCCGCGGAGCGGGCGTTGCGGGATCGGATGAATCTGCTCGGGAACCGACTTTTACTTGCTACCCAGCAGGCCCCGCTCGAATCTATTACTTTGTAGGGATGCTATACTTGCTGAAGCGTCCCATTGCAGCGCAAGAGCAGTAACGCCCGTGAATTGAATCGCCTAAGCGGTCTTCGCGGTGTCTGACCGTTGGAACTTACGCCTTGCCGGGAGAGTATCGAAACGATGAACAACTGCACCGATCCAGTCATCGGAGACATCCTATCCAGTTGGCGCTATGACATTTCCGGCATTTCCCCGGAAATGCGGGCTGATTATGAAGGTCATTTTGCGGAATGCGCGCATTGCCGGCACCGGCAGCGGCTGCACCGCACGGTCGATATCGCGCTCATCGCGGTGAGCACGCTCTCGATCCTCGCCTTCCTGCTGGCCCTGGCGGTCATCCATCATGTCGAGCCCCTGCGCAACTGGGCGCTGGTGATGCATCTCGATCACCGCAATGTCGCGCTGACCCTGCAGATGGCGGCCATCGCCGGGTTGCTCTTCTCGATGCTCTGCTGGGTGCTGATCGCTATCACCATCCCGGCGCCGGTTTACCTGGCCGGTATGGCCCAGGCCCGCTTTCTCCTGCACGATCGCCTCTCGGACGACCAGGGACATCCCCGCAACGTTGCCTGAGAGTTCGAACCCGACTTTGCCGGGCGATGCCGTCACCGCGTCGCCTGTTCCCCCTCTCCCCGGGACCATCTCCTCCGACATCTCCTTCCAGACTGACCTGTCCACCCCGCGTTTTCAGGAGCGTGCGGACCTGGTGCACTCCACGCCGACCGGCGCGCTGCTGGCCGTGGCCGGAGGCTTTCTCGACGCCTTCACCTACACGGCGCATGACCACGTATTCGCGAATGCCATGACCGGCAACGTGATCCTGCTGGGTATCTCCTGCGTTTCGAGAAACTGGCAGGATGGATTGCGGCATCTTCCGCCCATTGCGGCATTTTTATGCGGCATCTGCACGGCGCGGGGGATCCATCTTTACGCCGAGCGGCGCAACCTGCGCTTCCCGTATCTCTCGGTGCTGCTGCTGGAGATCGTCACGCTGGCCATCCTGAGCTTCCTGCCGCAAAATACGCGGGACTTCTGGATCACGACCAGCATCGCCTTTGCGGCCTCGGTGCAGGTGGCGACCTTCCGGCAGGTGAATGGGCACGGCTACAGCTCGACCTTTACGACCGGCAACCTGCGCACGCTGGGCGAGGCGATCTTTGACTGGATCTTCGCCGGACGCAAGCCGGAGACGCTGAAGCGCCTGGAAGACTTCGCGATGATCTGCGGAGCCTTCTTCCTCGGAGCCTTGATCGGAGCGCTGGCCACGCCGCGCATGGGCAACCGCGCGCTGTGGATCGACCTCGTGCTGCTGCTCGCGGTCGCGGTACGGCTTCTCCAGCAGAAGCGATGGGACGCGCGGGACGGGGTTTAGCCCGCAACGAAGAAGTTGACTGACTGCTTAGCGGCCGGCGAGCGCCAGCTCGAGCGCCGTGGCTGCCACACGCTCGGAGGCGTGGCGTAGCACATTGCCTTCGGCGGCAAAGTTTCCCGTAATGCAGCGGATGCCGAGCGCCTCGATGCGCTCGACGTCGGCGTCGATGAGCTCCGCGCCTTCGGCGGCATAGCGCTCGCGAATGGTCTCCGAGACCGGCGCGGTATTCACCAGTGCATAGTCGAAGATCGGCTGCCGCGCATGATCGTAGATGCGCTCGATGTGCTGCGAGGCACTGAGGTGCAGGCTCTCGTTGGCCTGCGTCATGAGGTTGGCGATGTAGACGCGCGTACCCTGTGCCGCACCGAGCGCCTCGGGGATGCCGCGAACCAGGAGATTCGTAATGAGGCTGGTATAGAGCGAGCCGGGACCGATGGTGATGAGGTCGGCCTTCGCGATGGCCTCGAGCGTCTCGGGCATGGGCTCGACGACAGCGGGTTCGAGCATCAGCTCGGCGATGGGCACGCGGCTGGCCGTGATGTTCGTCTCACCGTCGACCGTGGTGCCGTCCGCCATGCGCGCGCGGAGCTGCACATCGGCGACCGTGGCGGGGTAGATATGCCCGCGGGTGGCCAGCACTTCTGCTGCGAGCTTGATGGCGTGGCCGAAGTCGCCGGTCATCTCGGCCAGGGCAGCGACGAAGAGATTGCCGAAGCTGTGGCCCTCAAGGTCGCCGCCGCTGCGGAAGCGATGGCCGAAAAGCTGTGCGAGGAGGTATTCGTCTTCCGAGAGCGCGACCATGCAGTTGCGCAGGTCGCCCGGCGGGAGCATGTTGAAGTCCTTGCGAAGGCGGCCGCTCGATCCGCCGTCATCGGTGACGGTGACTACGGCGGCAAGATCGCTGATGAGGCAGGGAAGTTCGTCGCAGGCTCCGGGCGCAGCGCCGGTGACCGAAGGGACGTATTTCTTGAGGCCGCGGAGCAGGGTAGAGAGACCGGTTCCGCCACCCATGGCTACGACGCGGAAGCTGCGCCGTGCAGTTTCGGTCAGGGCGGAGTAGGCGGGCAAGGCGGCGGTCGGGAGCTCCATCTTCGTATTCAACAAGGAAGAGTGTATCCCGACGGGCCGCAGCTTGCGATGTTCAGGCGATGACCGGGCCTGTGGCCGATGGCCTAAGCCCGGTTACTGGGTACGGTTACCGGCGTCCGGCTACTGGGCCTCTGGGTAGAGCAGCTCAGTGAAGCGCGGGTCGTCGGCCATGTCGACGAAGTCCGCGTCGCTGCGCGCCTGCAGGCGGTTGCGTGAGTTGAGTTCGATGGCGCGGGCCAGGTGCTCGAGGCACTCTTCGGCCTGCCCGGTCATGCTGTTCAGTACAGCCAGGCCGTAGTGCGCGTAATCTGCATCGCCATTGCGCTCGAGCATGCCTTCGAACTGGTCGCGCGCATCCTCATACTGCCCCTGGTTCAGCAGGGATACGGCGTAGTCGTAGCGCTCTTCCATGGTGCTGAAGTTCAGACTCTGGCGCGAGGAGTAGCGGGCGCAGACAGCGAGATAGACGCGTGAGCGGTCCGCCAGTTCCGGGACGGATTCGCCGGCAAGCTGCTCAAAGAGATCGCGAGCTTTGTCGTACTTGCCCTCCTGCATCAGCTGAACTGCGCGCTGAAAGTGTTCGAAGGGACCCTGCTCGGCGCTCTGTGCCTTGGTCTTTTTCTCGATGCCGGCCGCCTGGGCGCGATTCTTGGCGCCTGCGGAGCGTGCTTCCTGCATGAAGGTTTTTCCTTTGGGCCACGTGGGTGACCAGGTTGCTAGCGGTGGCTGCCGTAACCGATTCCGGCAGAATTGCCATTATCGTGGCATTTATACGTACTGTCTGTTGCTGCGTCAAGAACCCCCGCCCGACCTCTGCGGGGAGCTTCGTTTTCCCTCTTCATCCGATGCGCGTCGCGCTTCCGTAGACTGCAGGATTGAGCGACGGATCGTTGTACATCTTCATCTGGCGGTAGAGCTTGAACCGGCGCTCGCCGCTGAGGATGTTGTGCCACAGCGCGTCGAGGCATCCGGCAAGATCTGCCTGTTGTTGCAGTAACACCGATAGACGCGCTTCGTTGCGCTCGCGGTGGCCTTCGGGAGCGTTCTCGCGCTGCACCTCCTCACGCGTGTGGTAGATCTTCAGCGCAAGAATGGAGAGCCGGTCGAGCATCAGGCCGGGCGACTCCGAATGCAGCTCTGCGTCGAGCCGCGGCAGGCCATGCGGTTCGAGCGCAGCCAGCAGGCGCATGTCGCACTGCTCGGCAAGATCGTTGCGGCGCTGGTTCACGCGATCGATCGCGCGCTTGGTTTCGGCGATCTGCCGGTCGCTGGCGCCGGGTACGCGCGCCTGGTCCTCCGTGTGCCAGAGCTCGAAGTTGGCGCGATGCAGCTCAAGCACGATTTTCAGCAGCTCACCGGCCGGCGCCAGGGGATGATTTGTCTTCTCGCCGTGCCACGCCGCGGTGGCGGCGTCCTGCATGGCTGTTACTTCGGTGGCTGCCAGCAGGGCGCCCGGCGTTGCTTCTCGTATTTCTGTCATTCAGCTGTCCCATCCCTATGGTAGAACTAACCTTCACTCAGGACCATCGGGCCATACCATCGCACGCGCGGAGTTTCCCAATGAGCCAGTCTCGCGAAGAGCGCCTCCTCTGCATCTCCTCCTACGTAAAAGGTCATGCTTTCCTGCGACAGGCCGCGGCCATGGGCTGCAAGGTCGTGCTGCTGACGCTGGACAAACACCGCGATGCCGACTGGCCGCGCGAGAGCCTCGAACTACTGGAGACGATGCCGTCCGGGCTGACGCTCGAGCAGATCACCAACACGGTGGCCTGGCTGGCGCGCACCCGCCGCTTCGATCGCATCATCTCGCTCGACGAATTCGATATGGAGACCGCGGCGCACCTGCGTGAGCACCTGCGCATCCCCGGCATGGGACGGACGCTGACTGCGCACTTCCGCGACAAGCTGGCCATGCGTTGCGAGGCGGAGAAGGCAGGAGCGCTGGTTCCGGATTTCATCGGCGTCTTCAACTATGACGATCTGCGCGCATGGATGGATAGCGTCCCCGGGCCGTGGCTGCTGAAGCCGCGCTCGGAGGCCTCGGCCATCGGCATCCGGAGGATTCATGAGCCGGAGCAGCTGTGGCGCGCGCTGGAGGAGCTGGGTGACCGGCAGAGCTACTTCGTGCTCGAGCAGTTCATCCCGGGCCAGATCTACCACGTGGATTCGATCGTCAGTGAGCGCGAGGTCCTGTTCACCTCGGTGAGCCGCTACGGGCAGCCGCCGATGAAGGTGATGCACGAGGGCGGCGTCTTTACGACGCGTATCCTCGACCGCGATACGCCGGAGGCCGTTGCCCTCACGGGCATCAACGGCGAACTGGTGCCGCGCATGGGCATGGTGCGCGGGGTCACGCACGCCGAGTATATCCACGGTGAGGACGGCCGTTACTACTTCCTCGAGATTGCCGGGCGCGTGGGCGGCGCATATATCTCGGACGTGATCCGGCACGCTACGGGTGTCGATCTCTGGACGGAATGGGCGCGGATCGAGGTCGCGCATCTGCGCTACCAGCACTACGCGCTGCCGAAGAAGGAAGAGCTCTACGCGGGCAGCGTGCTTTGCCTTGCGCGGACGGAAAAGCCGGATACCTCGGGATTCGACGCGCCCGAGATCATCGAGCGGATCGACAAACATCATCACGCCGGGCTGATCGTGCGTTCGACACAGGCCACGCGCGTGCAGGCGCTGCTCGAGGATTACAGCCGCCGCTTCGCGGAGCTTTTTCTGGCGACTGCGCCGGTGCCGGACAAGCCACCGGCGTAACGGCTTCGAGCATGCTCGTGGGATGATGGATCGAGCGCGGTGACCGGCCGGCTTGTCCGGCCCGATCCTACCGGCCTGAAAGGAACAGAAGTGTCGTCGACCTCCTTGCAATTCCCGCATCGCCGCTACAATCCTCTCCGCCGCGAGTGGGTGCTGATCTCTCCGCACCGTACCCAGCGCCCGTGGCAGGGCGAGGTCAACCCGTCTTCGGGCTTCTCGGATGTGCACTATGACCCGACCTGCTATCTTTGCCCGGGCAATACGCGCGCCGGGGGGCACGTTACGCCTCCATATGAAAGCGTGTACATCTTCGACAACGATTACGCCGCCCTGCTGCCGGATTCTCCCGAGCCCCCGGCGGACGTACATCCGCTGCTTCATGCCGAACGCGAGCGCGGACGCTGCAAGGTACTGTGCTTCCATCCCGACCACAGTCTGACCCTGCCGCGGATGCAGCTTGAGGACATCCGCAAGGTGGTGGACGCGTGGACCGCGGAGTATGCGGAGCTGGCGCAGGTGCCGGAGCTGAACTACGTGCAGATCTTCGAGAACCGCGGCGCGATGATGGGCGCGAGCAATCCCCATCCGCATTGCCAGATCTGGGCGACCGAGCATGTTCCCGACGAGCCCGCTGCCGAGACCGAATCGCAGCGCGCCTATCTCGCCGAGCACAAGAGCTGCCTGCTCTGCGACTATCTGAAGGTCGAACTGAAAGAGAAGACCCGTGTCGTGTGCGAAAACGAGCACTTTGCCGCCATCGTACCGTGGTGGGCAGTGTGGCCTTTTGAGACACTCGTGCTGGCCAAGCGGCACCTCGGCTCGATGCCCGAGTTCACCGATGCCGAGAAGACGGCGCTGGCGGACATCCTGAAGCAGGTAACGACCCGCTACGACAATCTCTTCGAGGTGAGCTTCCCCTATACGATGGGCTTCCACCAGTCGCCGGTCGACGGAGAAGAGCATCCGGAGTGGCACTTCCACGCGCACTTCTATCCGCCGCTGCTGCGTTCGGCAACGGTGCGCAAGTTCATGGTGGGATTCGAGATGCTGGGTATGCCGCAGCGCGACATTACGCCGGAAGGGGCGGCGGAGCGGCTGCAGGCGCTCTCTTCGACGCACTTCACTTTGAAGTAAAAGCAGGGAAATAAAAGTCAGGGAAGCGGAAACAGAAACGCCCGGGGCGAAGGCCCCGGGCGTTCTGTATTTGGGGTGGAGTGTTTCCACAAAACCGTGGTGAGCCCGCTGGGGCTCGAACCCAGGACCAGCGCCTTAAAAGGGCGATGCTCTACCAACTGAGCTACAGGCTCCTACCTTTTTCAAATTATCACACGGTAGCGGCTCTCTCGAAAAACGTATCCAAAAGTAACGAGTTACGCATTACTATGTAGCTGTCCCCGCTGCTTATGTGTCCGATATAGGTACCAGAAAAGGGTGTCGGAGAAGGTAGCAGAGAAGCCCTCCAGTAAGCACCCACAAATTACAGACGTCACGTCTTATTTGAGTTCGACTAGCTCCTCCGTGGTATTGGGCGGGTAGGAAAAGAGGGATAGACTTGCGGCAGTATTGGCCTGTAAGTGCTCTCTTTTGATGAATTTCTGGCGTTCCGTGGAAGACCGGTGCGACCATCCAGCCCCGCAATGACAGTAACCGAACGGGTACGAGGGTAATTCCATGAGCGCCGATAAGCGCAACGCTTCACAAGCAGAGTCCGACTCTGCTCCGATCCTGCCTGAGGACATCGCCACGCTCTATTCGTGGGCGAACCTTCATGGCATCAAATACCGGGACTTCAGTGCCACGCGCCAGGACTTCCGCTCCCAGCCCCGCGCTCCGCGTCCGGATCAGGAGCCGGATCAGGCTGTAGAGGCAGAAGCTGCCCAGGCTGTTCCGGCCGCCGAGCCGCTCGAGGACGTTCTGGAAGCCACGGCTCCCCGTCCGGAAGCTCTGGAAGCGGAGAACAACGAGCCTGTGCCGGTCGAGCAGATCGAAGCTGTAGCCCTCGTTCCGGAAGTGAAGAAAGAGATCGCGGAGCCAGCTGTCGCAGCCGAAGAAATTCCTTCTCAGCCGGTTGCGTTCGAGGCGTCTGCTGCACAGGACTATGCCGCGCCGAAGAACACGGAGTCAGGAGCTCCGGAGGCTGAGATCCGGATCGACGCTGCCGCCGGACCCGCCTCTGCGGTGGCATCGAGGCCCGAGCAGAAGACCGAAGCGCAGTCCCGGACGATCGCGCGCGGTCCCTGGGCCGAGCTGCTGGGCGCCGAGTTACCGGGAGATAAGCCCGCCAAGGCCCCGGCCGTGAAGGATGACAATCCGACGCTGAAAGCTGCGCCTGTTCTGGCTCATGAAGTCTTGACCGAGCCGCCCGCGAAAGCCTTCGTTGCCGAACCTGCCGCCGCGTCTACTCCGGCATCGGCGGAACGTTCCGGAAATGGCTATGCGCATCTGCCGCCCTCCATGCTGGCCGAGCCGGCACCTGCGAAGAAGCAGGAGACGCCGGGCCGTGAGAGAACGTCCTCCCGCTGGTATGCGCTGAATCGCATCGCCGGGCACCTTGAACCGCATGCTCATGGGGAGCCTGCGCTGCATGCACCCGTGCTCGCCGTCTTTTCGCTGGCCGGTGGAGTCGGCAAGACCGGCCTGGTGGCGACGCTCGGCCGCGCTCTCGCATCGCGCGGCGAAGATGTCCTCCTCGTCGATACGAATCCTTATGGGCTGCTGCACCTCTACTACGGCGCGCAGGCGCCGAAGCCGGGTGTGGTTCGCAGCTTCACTGGCGGCGGGCAGGATGCGGCGGTCCAGATGCTCAGCCTGGATGCATTCACCGCGCCCACGGCTAAGCTCGGTGACCTGTTGCAGCAGAACTCGCAGGGTGTGAGCCGGATTCTCGTCGATGTGGCGACGGCTTCGGTCGAACTGGTGAAGCAGCTGGCGCGCTTTACGCCGCAGGTGCTGGTGCCACTCACGCCGGACCTGCACTCGCTCGGTTCGCTGCAGGCGCTCGAGGATTTCTTTGCGCGGATCGAAGAGAGTGAAGGACGCAGGCTCGAGCCGGTGTATCTCATCAACGGCTTCGATCCGGCTCTCTCCCTGCACCTCGAAATACGCGAAATCCTGGCTCAGCGGCTGGGTGATCGTCTGCTGCCGTTTGCGCTGCATCGCTCGGCTGCCGTGGCCGAAGCGCTGGCTGAAGGCATGACGGTGGTCGATTACTCACCCGGCGCGCTGGTCGCCGAAGACTATGCTTCCCTTGCTTCATGGGCCCGCCGCCTTGCGGCTCCCGCAGACGGTGCACGCCGCGGCCGTCGCTGGAGCGAGCAGGAACGGAGTTAATACATGGCTTCACCCGATGTCTGGCAGAAAGTAGAGAACAGCGAAAGCTTCCTGCCCACTCTGATCCGCGCCACGCTGCTGCTGCTCGGACTGATCTGCATGTTCTACTTCGGCATTGTGCCGCTCACCTGGCCGCAACAGGCGGTGATGGGTCTGCTTACGATCCTGCTGGCGCTGTGGCTGACGCGCGTCTCGAATGCGTACCTGATTACGCTGGCGCTGATGGTGATGTCGTTGTTCTCCACCTTCCGCTATGCGTGGTGGCGCATCGGCACGGTCATTGATTTCTTTCAGGATCCGGGCAGTAAGTGGGGACCGCTGGATGCGTTCTTCATCTTCGTGCTGGTGGGCGCGGAGACCTACGCATTCATCATCCTGTTCCTCGGCTTCATGCAGACGATCTGGCCGCTGCGCCGCGCACCGGTGCCGCTGCCCGAAGATCCGAATGACTGGCCGCACGTCGACCTGCTGATCCCCAGCTACAACGAGCCGCTGAACGTGGTGCGCTACACCGCACTGGCGGCGCTGAACATCGACTGGCCGGCGGACAAGCTGCACGTCTACATCCTCGATGATGGCAAGCGCGAGGAGTTCCGCAGGTTCGCCGAAGAGGCCGGCGTGGGTTACATGACCCGTACCGACAACAAGCACGCGAAGGCGGGCAACATCAATCGCGCGCTCCAGAAGCTGACTTCGCCTTACGTGGCGATCTTCGACTGCGATCACGTGCCGACGCGCAGCTTCATGCAGATGACGATGGGCTGGTTCCTGCGGGACCACAACCTGGCGATGCTGCAGACGCCGCACCACTTCTATTCGCCCGATCCGTTCGAGCGTAACCTGCACCAGTTCCGCACGATTCCGAATGAGGGCGAGCTGTTCTACGGCATTGTGCAGGACGGCAACGATTTCTGGAACGCGACGTTCTTCTGCGGTTCCTGCGCTGTGCTGCGCCGCACGGCGCTGGACGAGATCGGCGGCATCGCCGTCGAGACGGTGACTGAGGACGCGCACACCTCGCTGCGCATGCAGATGAACGGCTGGAACACGGCCTACATCAACATTCCGCAGGCGGCGGGCCTGGCGACCGAGCGTCTCTCGGGCCACGTGAAGCAGCGTATCCGCTGGGCGCGCGGCATGATCCAGATCCTGCGTACGGACAATCCGCTGTTTGCCAAGGGTCTCAATTTCGCGCAGCGTCTCTGCTACTTCAACGCGATGACGCACTTCATGTACGCGCTGCCGCGACTGATCTTCCTGACTTCGCCACTGATCTACCTGCTGCTCTCGCACACCAACGTTCCGGGCTACTGGGCGGCGATCTTCGCGTATGCGCTGCCGCACCTCGTGCTCTCGAACGTGACGAACTCGCGCGTGCAGGGGCAGCATCGGCACTCGTTCTGGAATGAGATCTACGAGACGGTGCTTTCGCCGTACATCCTGCTGCCGACCATGATGGCGCTCGTGAATCCGAAGCTCGGCAAGTTCGACGTGACGGCAAAGGGCGGCGTGGTGAAGCAGGACTTCTTCGACCACCGCATCGCGCAGCCGTTCATCGTGCTGATGCTCTTCAATTTTCTCGGCCTGCTGATGACCATCCCGCGCTTCTTTCATGTTCCGGGGCTCGGCTACTTCTGGGATGGCACGCATCCGGGCACGATCATCATGAACGGCATCTGGACCATCTTCAACATCGTGATTCTCTCGGTGGCCACGGCCGTGGCGCGCGAGTCGCGTCAGCAGCGGCAGCAGGTGCGCATCACTTTCACCGTGCCGGTCAGGATCAAGATCTCCGATTCGGTGAGTTTTGCCGGGGAGACGATCGACGCTTCGAGCGGCGGCGCGGCGATCCATATGAAGGAAGATTGCCAGCTGGCGACCGGCCAGCATATCCGCATCGCGTTCCCGCTGCGGCTGGGCGATGCCGAGCTGCCTGCAATCGTGATTTCCAGCGAGAAGAACGCGCTGCGACTGCAATTCGACGAACTTTCCCTTGTAGAGGAAGAACTGCTCACCATGATTCTCTATTCCCGCGCGGACACGTGGCTGAACTGGGGCGAGTCCCGTGAAGTCGACCAGCCGCTCCGCAGCCTCTGGCGCATCCTGCAGCTTTCGCGTATCGGCATTCGCGAGACGCTTTCGATTCTCAAGCCGAAGCGCAAGCAGAGCGTAAAGGCTGCCGGCAAGGGCAGCATGGTGGCGAAGAAGGTGGCTTCGATCCTGCTGTTCCCGCTGCTGCTGGGCGCGGCGATGCATCTGCACGCGCAGCCCGCATCGCATGCCGCGGATACGTCCGCAGCTGCTTCGGGAGGCGAGTTCCACAATCACTTCACGCTGGGCGAGCTGGGCATGAGTTCGCCGGTCGAAATGCGCGGCATCGACAGCACCTTTACGCTGCCCTTCGCGCTGCAGCAGAACCAGATCGTGAAAACCGCGACGCTGCATATGGTCTATCATTTTTCGCCCGGGCTGATCCCGGCAATGAGCCATATCAAGGTCATGCTGAACGGCACGCTGGTGGGCACGGTCGAGCCGCCTGCCACGCCCGCGCAGGGCGATGCGATTCTCGACCAGACCTTTACACTGCCCGCCGATCTGCTGGTGCGCAACAACCAGATCAGCTTCGAGTTCATCGGCCACTATGTGATGGTGTGCGAGGATCCGGCGAACACGGTGCTGTGGTCGCGTGTCGACCCCACCTCGACGCTCGACATCAACGGCGAGCTGCTGCCGCTGGCAGACGATCTGAAGTTCCTGCCGCTGCCGTTCTTCGACGATGCGTTGAAGCAGGCGCCGGTGGTGCCGATCGCATTCCTCTCGAACCCCACGCAGGATGCGCTGCAGGCTGCGGGCATTGTCGCTTCCTACTTCGGCGTGCAGGCGAACTCGCGGCCGGTGCGCTTCCCGACCTCTGTGGGCACATTGCCGAGCGGCAACGTGGTGCTGGTTTCGGACAATCCTTCTTCGCTGCCGGCGGGCTTCAACCTCGGCGCGCTGAGCGGACCGACGCTCGCGGTTCGTCCGAATCCTGCTGATCCTTACGGCAAGGTGCTGATCGTTGCGGGCGCGGATGCGAAGCAGCTCATCATCGCGGCGCAGGCGCTCTCGCTGGGATGGAACGGCATCCAGGGTGCGACCGTCACGGTGCACGATTTCACTCCTCCTGCACAGCGTATTCCTGACGACGCGCCGCGCTGGGCGCGCACGGATCACCGCATCTCGCTCTCGGATTACACCAGCCCAGACCAGATGAAGACCGACGGTTCGGCGCCGATCGAGACCTTCTTCCGCACGCCGCCCGATCTCTACTACGCGGACAAGAACAACACGATTCTGCACGTGGATTATCGCTACAATCCGATTCCGATCGGGCCGAACTCGAGCGTGCAGGTGCAGGTGAATCACGCGTATCTCGGCTCGCTGCCGCTGATCCCGGGCAAGACGCCAACGAAGAGCACCTCGACCACGATGGCTCTGCCGGTCGTCGATCTGCGCCCGTTCTCTGACACCATGAGCTTCATTTACACCTTCCAGGTGCAGAAAGCGGGTGGCTGCAAGGACACGACGCCGATCAACATGCAGGGCTCGATCCTGGGCAGCTCGTATCTCGATCTGCGCGGCTTTGCGCATTGGGCCGCGATGCCCAACCTCGACCTTTTCGCCAGCGCGGGCTTCCCATTCACGCGCTATGCCGACCTGAGTGAGACAGAAGTGGTTCTGCCGCAGACGCCGTCCGCGCAGGAGATCGAGGTCTACCTCACCATGATGGGGCACTTCGGCGCGCAGACGGGCTTCCCGGTGCTGCGCGTGACGGTGGGCGATGCCGACGACATGAAGTCCGGCGTGGATCGCGACTTCCTGGTGATCGGCACAGGCGACGACAACCCCGGCATGAGCCGAGGCGAGAAGAATATGCCGGTGCTGATGTCCGCCAACGGGCTCAGCGTGCATGACACCGAAGGCTTCTTCGCGCCGCTGCACAAGGCATGGTGGAAGATCCGCCAGATCGATCAGCAGGTCTCGGGTGAGATCAACATCACAGGCCTGCCGCAGGCGGTGGTCGAAGGCTTCGAATCGCCGTGGACGAAGAAGCGTTCAGTGGTGCTGGTGGCTCTTCGCGATCCGGGCGAGGCCGAGCCCTTCCTGGCACGCTTCCTCAAGGTGGCGCAGTCCAGCGAAATCACCGGCACGGTGAGTGTGCTGCACGGATCTGCCTTCCAGTCCTATCGCCTCGGCAACGCGGTGTACCACGTCGGCTACCTGCCGTGGTGGCAGGCGCTCAACCTCTGGTTCACGGAGATGCCGTGGACAGTGGCGCTGGCGGTCTTCGCCGTGTCCTTCGTCTTCGCTGTATGGATTCGCACCTGGCTGCGCCGCCGCGCACGTGAGCGCCTCCAGGTTTATCAATGAGGTCTGCCGGAATGATTTCGATCTTCCACAAGAATCATCGCGACGGGGGCGAGGCTCATGGGAGTCCGACCTCCGCGCGTAAGACCCGGGCCACTTTGGAGAGCATGACTGCATTGACTTCCGCTGATCTGATCCGCGCGCGCCTGCTGCGTGCCGCTACCGCCGCTCTTCGCATGCAGGCGAGCCGCATCACGCTGCTGGCGGCGCTGCTCGCGGCTTCGGCCGCACCGGCTGTCGCGCAGTCGGCCGCGGTGCGCATCCTGCTGGACCGCGCGCACACACAGGAGCAGGCAGGGCACGGCGATCTCGCCGCGCAGACATGGCAGCAGGTGCTGCTGGCCGATCCGAACAACACGGAGGCGCTGGCAGGGCTGGCGCGCTGGGCTCGCCGCGCGGGCAACAACGCGCAGGCGGATAAATACGTGGAGCGGCTGAAGCAGATCAACCCGGCCGATCCGGAAATTTCACATATTCAGAATCTCTCGAGCACGCGGGTGCAGAATCAGCGCCTCGAGGAAGCGGCCAAGCTGGCGCAGAACGGTCATCCGCAGGAGGCGCTGGCAGCCTATCGCGGCATCTTCGGCAACACGCCGCCGGATGGCGACTGGGCGCTGGCGTACTACAACACCATGGCGTCGGTTCCGGCGGAGCGCGATGGTGCGATCGACGGACTGCGCGGGCTGGCGCGGAAGTATCCGGCCGACACGCGCTACAGCATCACGCTGGGACGCATCCTGACCTACACGCCGAAGACGCGCGCCGAGGGCGAGCGCATTCTTCGTGAGCATGACCAGGATGTGAATGCGCAGACCGCGCTTCGCCAGGCGCTGGTGTGGGATGCGCAGAATCCGAGCGCGGCTCCGGCGATTCGCGATTACCTGAAGCAGCACAAGGACGAGGAGTTGGCGCGCGATCTATCCGAGGCGCAGTCGCGGCAGGCCGCGGCCAGCACGCCCGCGATAGCGCAGAATCCTGCGGAAGGCGCGGCGTATCGCGCGCTCAACGACAACCAGGTCGATGTCGCGCAATCGCGCTTTCAGGCTCTGATCGCGCAGCAGCCGCACAATCCACGGGCGCTGGCGGGCATGGGCTTCGTGCGCATGAAGCAGGGCAACTTCGCCGATGCTGCGAACTATCTTGAGCAGGCGCAACAGAACGGCTCGCACGATGCTTCAGTGGCCTCGGCGCTGACCACCTCGCGCTTCTGGAACACGATGCAGCAGGGCACGGCGGCGCTCAATGACAACCGGCTCTCCGATGCGACTTCGAACTACCAGTCCGCGCTCGCGCTGCGTCCCGACTCGCAGGAAGCTCTCGAAGGCCTGAGCGGCGTGTACATGAAGGCCGGGCAGCCGGGCGCCGCCATTGCGATTTATCAGAAGCTGACGAAGCTGCATCCGAATTCCGTCGATGCGTGGCGCGGCCTCTTCAATGCGCAGGTGCAGTCCTCGCAGTACAGCGATGCGCTGGCTACCTCGCGCAGTCTTCCGCCTGTGGCGCGCGATGCCATGGCGCAGGATCCGCAGTATCTGACGAACCTGGCCGCGGCCTACAAGGCAACGGGGCAGGATGCCGAGGCGCAGCGCGTGCTGGCGCAGGCGCTCTCCATTCCGTTTCCGGATAACGGCAAGAACCTGAAGGCTTCGACGCGACTGCAGTATGCGAGCATCCTGATGGCGAACCAGCGCTATGAGCAGGCCGCGGGGCTATATCGCGATGTGCTGGCGGACGATCCGATGAACGTGCCTGCGTGGCAGGGACTGGTCTCGGTGCAGCACCAGTCGAACCACGATGCGGAGGCGGTCGAGACCATCGAGCGCATGCCGCCTTCGGCCTATGAATCGGCCATGCAGGACTCGGGTTTTCTCTCACTGGTGGCTGCGATCTACCAGCAGCAGAATCATCCGGATGTCGCGATCGGTTTCCTCGAGCGCGCGGCCAAGCTGTCGTCTGACAAGGGGCAGACGGTGCCGACGAGCCTCGAGCTGCAGATTGCCGCGCTGCGCCTGGAGCAGAACGATCCTGCGGGCGCGTATGCGGTCTATCGGCAGGTGCTCATCACGCATCCCGACCATCTCGATGGCTGGAAGGGCCTGATGTCGGCGCTGCACCAGACCGGCCACGACACGGACGCCCTCGCGCAGATGCAGCAGATTCCTCCCGATATCCGCCGCCAGCTTGAGTCCGATCCTGATTATCTGCAGACGGTCGCCGCGATCTATGCCTCGACCGGCAATCAGAAGGCTTCGCTGCAGATTCTGGCCGAGATTCAGGATCACTATCGCGGGCAGCATGCCGTGCCGCCTGCGGATGTCGATATCCAGAGCGCATGGCTGCTCTACAACGCGGGCAATGACGCGACGGGTGCGACGCAGCTCACCGCTGAGCGCGATCTCTACCGCGCACTGATGGCGCTGGGCAGCCGCAGGGATCTGACCGACGATCAGCGCCGCCGCGTGCAGACGATCTGGGCCTCATGGAGCGTGCGCCGTGCTTCGCAGGCCGCGGAAGCAGGCGACAGCCACAAGGCGCTGCAGTTGCTGCAGGCCGCGCAGCAGGCATTCCCGGGCAATCCCGATGTGACGAAGGCCCTGGCGGGTGGCTATCTGCGCGCCGGGCAGCCGAAGGCCGCGCTTGCGATCTACAACTCGCCGGAGCTGGCCGATGCGATGCAGAATCCGACGGTCGCCGACTACCAGGGCATGGTGGGCGCAGCGCTCGCGGCGCCGAACCTTGCCCAGGCCGAGACGTGGCTGAACAAGGCGCTGGCGACCTATCCGAACGATCCGAGCGTGCTCGCGCTCGCCGCCCGCTTCGAGCAGGCGCGCGGAGACAACGCGCGTGCGGCGGCGTACTGGAAGGCTTCTATCGCGGCCATGCCGCCGGTGAGCCCGGCCAACCAGCTGGCGCATATTCTCGATCGTCCGGATATCGTGAACCCGTCGCAGACGCTCTCGACACCGAGCCTGGCAGGCCTGCTCGATCCGGATGGACAGGCGACACCGCAGACCGCTCCTGCATTGCCGGGTTACGGCAACGGCGGCAACGTGTATGTGGCGAGCGGGCAAGCTCCGCTGCTTGGTCCCGATCCATACAAGACCGGCTCTGCGCCTGTGGTGCTGAATGGCGCCATGAGCGGCGGCGCGGCTGGAGACAGCAACTCGCGCACGACAACCACGACGACGACCACCACGACCTACGCGCGCGTGCAGCCGACGGTGAAGCACACGACGACGGTGCATCATGCGGCGGCCTCCAGTACGACGACCACTACAACCTCGTCGGTGCAAAAGCCAGCACCGACGACTACAGCTTCGGCGACGCCTGCTCCGGTGCATCACTATCGCAAGCGGGTCTACTCGGGCGTTTCCAATCCGCCTTCCGACCAGACGTACACGACGACGCAGACCACCACCAGCTATGGCGGGAACAGCACTGCCGGTTCGGGTGCTTCGAACACGGGCAGCTCGAGTGAACGGCTGGGGGACTACTCGCCGCAGTCCTCGCTGCACATGCCGATGATCCCGGCGGGGCGCCTGCCGGATGCGGCGCAGCCGACCGAGCGCATCACCAGTCAGCCGGCCTCCGAGATGGCGCAGGCGCAGGATGCCTTCGCGCCGCCCGCGATGCCGCAGGCACGCGCCGATGCGGATCTTGCCTCGGGGAATGGCGAGAATGCCGCGAACGCTGCGCAGCTGCATCTCGGCATCACCGCTGCGAATCCGGCCGAGGCGCATTGGAACACACTGGCTGTGGCCAGCCCTGCACCGATGCCGCAACCCGAGCCGGTTGCCGATCCGGTGGAGCTGACGCTCGACTCGAGCCGCGCGATTCAGTATGTGCCGAACGGCTCGCCGACCATCGAGGCGTACAACCGCGCTTCGGCCGCTCTTGCGGATGCGCAGCGGCCGGTGAACGCTGCCTATCTCGATTCGGCTTACGTGGACCCGCAGGCGACAGGCGCGTCGCAGCAGATCACGCAGTCCTGGTCGGCCCTGGGATCGAGCACGGGTGCTCCGACTTCGACGCCGTATCTGCCTTCGCAGATGAGCTTTGCGCAGCCTGCAACCACGACGACGACCACGACGCAGCCGTCGAACCAGTCTGTGTATGGCGGACAGCGTTCGCTAACCGGCTGGGCTCCGGTGAAGCAGACGACCGTGACCACGGTGACGACCGTTGCGGAGAACGAAGGTGGTCCGCTGCCTGATGCTCCGCAGCAGCAGGATCTGCCGCCGCTGCGTGGACCCTGGGGCGCGAAGCGGGTGATCAAACAGCGCGATCCGCGTGAAGATGCGGCGATGCAGCTAGCCATGATCGAAGGCGGATACAGCCCGTGGCTCGGCGGCAACGGTTATATCGGGCACCGCAGCGGTTCGGCGGGTATCGACCAGCTGACAATGTTCGAGGCCCCCATCGAAGCTTCGACGCCGCTGGGCGGCTCGGCGAGACTCACGGTGGTGACCACGCCTTCGTTCCTCGATTCGGGTGTGCTGACGTCGAGTTCGGTCAGCTCCACGACGGTGGGCGGCGGCACGACGGCGAACCAGCTCGGCACGCTCGCTCCCGGCTCGGCCGCGGAACAGCAGAACGCCTCGGGCGTGGGCGGGGAAGTGCAGCTCACGGCAGCCAACTGGGGCGCGGCTGTCGGCTATACGCCGTACGAGTTCCTGGTGAGCAACGTCATCGGCCGCTTCAACTGGCGTCCGGCGGCGGGGCCGTTCACCTTCACCTTCAATCGTGACGCGGTGAAGGATTCGCAGCTCTCTTACGCAGGCCTGCGCGATCCGGGTTCGGCCAGCTCGACTTACTCCGGCAACATCTGGGGCGGCGTAATCACCAACGCCTTCAATCTCCAGTATGCGAAGGGCGATGCGAAGTCGGGCTACTACATCGGCATGGGCGGACAGTACCTCACCGGCCATCACGTCGAAGACAACAAGCGGATCGACGGCGTGGCGGGCGCGTACTGGCATGTACTCTCCGTGCCGGATCAGGGCGACCTGACGATCGGCACGAATTTCTTCGGCATGCACTACACCAATAATCTGCGCTACTTCACCTATGGCCAGGGCGGATACTTCTCGCCGAGTGCCTACATGTTGGCGAATGTGCCGGTGACGTGGAGCGGCCACTACGGCGTGAATCTCCACTACACGGTGGCGGGCGCGTTCGGCCTGCAGGCCTTCCAGGAAGAGGCAACGCCGCTCTTCCCGCTGGACCCGGCGCTGCAGACGGCGAACGACAATCCGTACTACTCGGCGCAGTCGGTGGTGGGCGGCAACTATGACCTGCACGGCGAGATGTCCTACCACCTCACCGACCACTGGTACATCGGCGGCTTCCTCGCGCTGAACAATACCCGCGACTACGGCAGTCAGACGGTGGGCTTCTTCGTCCGCTTTCTGGGCCGGCCGCAGTATCCGTCCGAGCTTGGGCCGACCGGGCTGTTCCCGTACCAGGGGAACCGACCGCTGATGGTGCCGTAAGGCGAGTTGTCAGGGCTCAGAGCTCAGGGCTCAGTAAAACAGGGGTGTCCGGTTCCGGACATCCCTGTTTTGTTTGTGGGCAGCGGGGCTTCGAGGGATTGAGGGCGTCCGCCGCTAAGTCTTTGATTTTGCGTGATATCCACAGTGAAAAACTTTGGCGCGCGGCGTGCAATATAGGTCGGTGCAATGGATATCGCCCGGCCTGACATTAAGAAAAAGAAGCTGCGCCGCAATGCGGCGTGGATTGCCTCCGGAGTCGTCGTCGTCGCTGCAATCGCGGTCGGCGTTTACCGGTTAAAGCCGGCTGCGCCACCCGTCGATGCCAGCACGATCTGGCCTGACACGGTGAAGCGCGGTCCTCTCGTCGTGCAGGTGCACGGCCTGGGAACACTGGTTCCGCGCGAGGACTCGATCGAGCTGATCCCCGCGCAGACCGAAGCCACGGTGGTGCGCATCCGCGTGCTGCCCGGCACCAAGGTGACACCGGATACCATCCTCATGGACCTTGCCGATCCGCAGCTGGAGCAGGAATTGCTCAGTGCGCAGCTGGCGCTCAAGGGCGCCGAGGCGGATTACAAGAGTCTGCAGGCGACGCTCCAGAGCACGCTCATGGATAAGAAGACGGCGGCCGCGCAGGTGAACGCCGACTATACCCAGGACCAGCTGCAGGCGCAGACGGACAAGAAGCTCTACGATCTGGGCGTGATCTCGGGCCTCGCGTACAGCAAGTCCAAGGGCACGGCCGACCAGCTCGCGACCCAGCATGACCTGAGCCAGCAGCAGCTCGAAGTGAATCGCCAGGCGATCGAGGTGCAGCTTGCCTCCTCGCAGGCGAAGATCGACCAGGCCAAGGCGCAGCTCGCTCTCTACGAGAAGCAGTCCGCGGCGCTGCAGGTGAAGGCCGGCATCAGCGGCGTGCTCGCTCCGCTGGCGACGCCGGTGCAGGTGGGCCAGCACGTGGCGGTGGGAACCTCGGTCGCCGAAGTCGTGCAGCTCGACAAGCTGAAGGCCGCACTGCAGATCGCCGAGACGCAGGCGCACGATATTCAGCTGGGACAGCCGGCGGAAGTCGACACGCATAACGGCATCGTGCAGGGGCACGTGATCAGAATTGATCCCTCGGTAGTGAACGGAACGCGAACCGTTGACGTATCACTCGATGGAGCCCTGCCCCCGGGTGCGGTTCCGCAGTTGAGCGTGGACGGCACCATCGATCAGGCGCGGCTGGCGGATGTGCTCTACGTCGGGCGACCGGCCTTCGGCAATCCTGACAGCACCATCAGCCTCTTCCGGATCGATGCGGACGGCAAGACGGCCACGCGCGCGCAGGTAAAGGTAGGCAAGGCTTCGGTTACGCAGATTCAGATCCTCGAAGGATTGAAGGAAGGCGATCGTGTGATCCTTTCCGACATGTCGAGGTACGACGCTACGGATAAGGTACGGCTCGAGTAGTCCCCGCCTCGCGCCGCGGACACAGCGCAGTTTGAAAGATCAGGAAGAAGGAGCAGAGGCATGACGGAAACCAGGCAGTCGTTGATTGAGATTGAAGGCCTCACCAAGGTCTTCTACACCGACGAAATCGAGACGCACGCTCTCTCGGGCATTCACCTCACCATCGCGAAGGGCGAATATGTCGCCATGTCCGGCCCGTCGGGCTGCGGCAAGTCGACGCTGCTTTCGATTGTGGGCCTGCTGGATACGCCGACCGGCGGCAAGTACATGCTGAATGGCCATGCGGTTGAGAATCTGAACTTCGCGCAGCGCTCGCGCATCCGCAACCAGGAGATCGGCTTCATCTTCCAGAGCTTCAACCTGATCGGCGACCTCACGGTTTACGAGAATGTGGAGCTGCCGCTCACCTATCGCACGGGCATGTCAGCTGCCGAGCGCAAGCGGCGCGTGCAGGAGTCGCTCGAGCGCGTCTCCATGGCGCACCGTATGAAGCACTACCCCTCGCAGCTCTCCGGCGGTCAGCAGCAGCGTGTCGCCGTGGCGCGCGCGCTGGCGGGTTCTCCCTCGATCCTGCTGGCGGACGAACCGACCGGTAATCTCGATTCGCGCAACGGCGAAGCGGTGATGGAGCTGCTCCAGAACCTGCACCGCGAGGGCGCGACGATCTGCATGGTGACGCACGATCCGCGTTTTGCGCGCCACGCCGAGCGCAACATCCATCTCTTCGACGGCAAGGTGGTTGCCGAAGGCGAAGCCTTCGAGCCGGCTCTCGAAGCACGGTAAGCACTCCCTCCGCCGGGCATGGTCCGGCGGCCCCAGGCAGTTCCCACCCCGCCCGCCACTGGCTGCATATTGCGGCCTGCCGGCGGGCGGTGCGGAGCCTTTCGCTGAAGACCGGGAGCTTTTCTGCGCCCGGCTGGTACAAGGAAGCAGATGATTCAGCTACGAAATATCGAGCGCAGCTACAAGACGGGCGCGGGCCAGAACTGGGTTCTGCGGCGCATCAACCTCGACATCCGCGAAGGCGAGTTCCTCACCATCATGGGACCGTCGGGAGCGGGGAAGTCGTCCCTGCTGAACGCGCTCGCGCTGCTCGACGACCAGTGGCTGGGCGAGTACTGGTTCAAGGACGAGCCGGTGCATGCGATGAACCGCAAGCAGCGCGCTGAGCTGGCGAAGCGGCACATCGGCATGGTCTTCCAGAGCTATCACCTGCTCGTTGACGACACCGCGGACGGTCGG
>NZ_JASGFD010000050.1:0-33995 GCF_047605705.1 Silvibacterium sp.
ATCGGGTTAGCGGAAGCTGGCGCCGATGTGGTCGCAACCTCGCGGCATATTGAGCAGGTGGAGCAAACGGCCGCAGAGATCGAAACGCTTGGCAGAAAAACACTCCGCGCTGCGAGCGACGTACTGCAACGCTCTACCCTCGAATCTTTACACAGGCAGGTCATCGATGCTTTTGGAAAAGCAGACATCCTCGTGAATGCGCAGGGCGTTACGCATAAATCGCCCACTCTTCAGGAAAGCGAACTGGAGTGGTCTCGTGTCATCGAGACCAACCTCACCGGCACACTCCGAAGCTGCCAGATCTTTGCGCCCGATATGGTGAAAGTAAACTACGGACGCATCATCAATATTGCCTCCCTCGGCACCTTCGCAGGCTTCAAAGAAGTCGCCGCCTACTGTGCAAGCAAGGCTGGCGTCGGATCTCTCACGCAAGTTCTCGCGATTGAACTCGCTCAATCTGGAGTGCGGGTCAATGCAATCGCTCCCGGAGTCTTCCCTACACCGCTCAATCGCGCACTCGTGGAAGGGACAGCGAGAGGCAGCGAACTTAAGATGCGCACGCCAATGGGCCGCTTCGGTGAAGCCAAAGAAGTTGTAGGGACCGCCGTCTATCTCGCCTCGGAGGCAGCCGCTTTCGTGACCGGCGAAATCATCGCCGTGGACGGTGGATTTCTTGCCAGCGCCGTCAATCAGTAAATCTGATGCCATAGATACCACCGGAAAGGTAGTGCTTTTTGAAGATCACAGACGCGTATGTGAATATCACCTCGCCTGGGCGAAATTTCGTCACTCTCAAGATTGTGACGGACGAAGGCATCTATGGGCTCGGCGACGGAACGCTGAATGGGCGTGAACTCGCTGTTGCCGCTTATCTCACCGAGCACGTGATTCCCTGCCTCATCGGACGCGACCCATTTCAGACAGAGGACATCTGGCAATATCTCTACCGCGGTGCTTACTGGAGGCGCGGACCCGTAACCATGTCCGCAATCGCAGCCGTCGATGTCGCGTTATGGGATATCAAAGGTAAGGCGCTGCAAACGCCAATCTACAACCTGCTCGGCGGTCGAAGCCGCGAGAGCGTCATGGTCTATTGCCATGCCTTCGGTAAAGACGTCGGTGCCGCGTTGGAGGACGTAGCAAAGCATAAGGAGATGGGCTACAGAGCCATCCGCGTGCAAAGTGGTGTACCTGGACTTAAGTCCACCTACGGCGTGGGGAAAGTCGCAGGACATTATGAGCCGGCAGAGCGCGGCCTTCCCACGGAATACGAGTGGGAGACCGAAGCATATCTGCGCTCGGTGCCCCCGCTATTTTCAAAGATGCGCGAGACTTTCGGTGAGGAGCTCCATCTCCTGCATGATTGCCATCACCGTCTTACACCCATAGAAGCAGCACGGCTAGGCAAGGAACTGGAACCCTTTCACCTCTTCTGGATAGAAGATCCCACACCTGCCGAGTTACAGGAGGGCTTTCGCCTGATTCGTCAGCACACCACGACGCCGCTCGCGGTCGGTGAAGTATTCAATTCGCTCTGGGATGCGCATGAACTGATCCGCAACCAGTGGATCGATTACGTGCGCGCTACTGTGGTGCATGCAGGGGGGCTCACGCACCTGAAAAAACTTGCCGATTTCGCAGCGCTCTATCACGTCAAGACCGGCTGCCATGGAGCTACCGATCTCTCACCCGTGAGCATGGCTGCCGCACTGCACTTCGGTCTTGCGGTTCATAACTTCGGGATCCAGGAGCACATGCCACACTCGGAAGAAACGGATGCTGTCTTTCCACACCAGTATTCCTATCAAGACGGCTACATGCATCCAGGAGACAAACCAGGGCTCGGCGTCGACCTCGACGAAAAACTCGCGGCACACTACGAATATCAACGCGCCTATCTGCCCGTGAATCGCAAACAGGATGGCACACTCACAGACTGGTAGATCGCCTGCGTTCGTCCCAAGCAACCAGCGTTGCTAGCGCGGAATAGGACCGTACATGTTTTCTCTGATCGAAAGCGACAGATCAGGAGCTACAGCTGACTCGGTACTGCCATCGTGAATGATTGCCTCGGTGGGCGCAATATATGCCTCACCAGGCATGAGCTTCAATCGGAAAACTGCGTAAGAGGGGCAATGAGACAGAAACAGCCGTCCTATGTCCGTACATCCCAGTGTGGAGCGAAAACCGGGAAGACCCCGAACTGTGTCAGCTATCCGCTGAATCGTCAATCCGACAAAAAGAAAATAGCGTGGCTCTGAGCCAATGTTCAGACATATGCGTATCGGCGCAAGATGACGACTCCTAAGCGGCACCATGCTCCAATTATCGACATGCATTCCAACAAATCGGCCCTGCGTCGGATGAGTGGTGACGGTCCGCAGGCCGGCTGGATTCACGCGAACTCCACCCAGAACCCCTGCATTACCCGACAAGCCTAAACCATAGAGGTCTCTTGCACACTCGGCGAAATGACGCAGCGACTGCGCAGGTGTTTTGGCGGAAACCGACTGCAGAACTCCATCGAATCCTTTCGCATCAGCAATCGTCCTCAACTCCTCAAAGCTGTCGAAGATGAAATCAGGTGGTCGAACGATCCGGATCGTTCGCGCTCTTCGTTCTGGAGAATAGCCCTTAAGAAGAATGCTGCGATCTTTAGGGGTAAGCTCCCCCCATGGACCGGACGGGACTCTCGCCTCCGCATAGTAATCATGCGAAGAAGCGATCTCCGTTCCACAGCTTCTTTGGATACGCCCGTTAAGACCCGCTCCGGGGAGATTCACCACGACGTCCGATTCGTAGTCTGCCGCTTCAGGCCATTTTTCCGGAGTTGCCATTGTTTTCAATCTTCCGGTGTTCTTCAAGGCGCGGCACAAACAGGCTCGCTCCAGCCAGCACCTCTACAGGCACATCCGCTAACCGATTGAGTTCCACCCAGGTAATCTGCGGTGGTTGTGTGATCGAGGAGGAAGAGCGGACTACAGCACATGGATGCTCGCCCGGAAAGAACTTAAGTAGATGATCACGTAGCGGAGATAAGTCTGGCCTCGTATTGCGCAGCGTGATGTGAGCTCTGTCAGAGAGGAAGACCGAAATCTGCAGCACGACCAAAGCAACTGAGGGGACAAGCGAGATACCACGTCGAACCAGACCAGTCGCGTCGTAGACGGCCAGCCCGCTCGCCGGATCATAAGCAACTTCAGCAAGCAGCGTATCCAGAGAAGAGATAGCCGGCACGACAGTGAAGCGCCAATTCCGCGCTTGCGCAGCTTTCAGCAGTGCTTTTGAGACACTATCGAAAATCATTGGATGGCCAGGTGTCAGCCAGGCGATGGGTAAGGAGCTTTCGGCTTGCTGAAGCACAGCTTCCGTTACATCACTGTAGTTTTCAGAACGAATTCGGCCGTCCTGATATAGCGGCCATAAACTAATGCACTTACTACGAATGTCCTCCGGCAGATTGCTTAGCCTCTCGGCAGGAAGATTGGTACATATGCAGCGGCAGACTGACAGGCTTTCAATCGTCTGTACCGTCAGATGATCCGGGAAGGCGACCCCGGCTCCAAGCAGGAAAAGATCAACTTGCTCTGAAACACTCACACGGCTCTCCCTGAAGGCTGGTTTGTGTTCATTCGGCGCAGCATGCATGCATCGCATGCTGTGAAATAATTGGGCGGGCCTGACGACGCTCCAGGGCATCGAGCATTACATCTGCAACCGCCTGCACGTGGAATCGGCAATGCTCCGTCTCAGTACCATCAAAGGTACCCAGCTCCGCGAGCTTATTGCTCGGATTCCCGCCGCCGCAGATAGCAAAATATCCGCAGGACTCTTTGCACTTCTGCACTCCGGATTGGACTGCCTGATAGGCGAAAATAAACTGCGGATTCGCCATCAGGTCGGCCCAGGAATCCCTGTGAACATTCGCCCACTGAAATTTCCCGTAGAGCGAGTGATTCTGGCCTAACAATTCCGGTGACAGTGTAGAAACATTCCCATGTACATCGATGTTGACAATGGCCCCAGGATGATTATTCGCGCGCATCACCGTACTTCCAACTGGAGCAGTCAGATGCCGCTGCATATCATCGAGCTCGCGTACGGGCACAAATGGCCCTTTCTCTCTCAGTTCAGCAATGCGTGTGTAGAACCGCGTCGCGAGTTCGCGCGTCGCTGCTCCGGAGAGTGAGGATCGCTCATGCGCACCCTCCACTTCTTCAATGTTGAATGCGAGTTGAGACGCACCAAGAGAAGAGAGGAAGTTCCAGACCTCCTCGGCACGGCTCAAAGCAGCCGTCGTAATGACGGAGATGACCGTAAATGGGACCTTGTGCTCACGTAGCTTCGATATACCATGCATGCAGCGGTCGAATGTCCCCTTGCCAGAGCGGTCAACTCGGTACGCATCATGTACGTCTCTCGGGCCATCGATACTAACCCCGACTTTGACCGAAGCGCTTTGGAATAACTCGCACCATTCGTCGTTAATCAGTGTTGCATTTGTCTGCACCTGATGCTGTACCGGAAACGAAGGCGCGGCACTTGCAAAGTGCTGGAAAGCGTCCCGATAAAAAGCAGTTCCTACAACCAGCGGCTCGCCTGCATGCCATACAACTGGAAGCGTCTGTTTTGCGAGAGGCAGCCTCTCGATAAAACGCGCGGCTGCTTCCACCGTCGACATTTGCATGCGTGTCTTATCCAGCCGATCCCCCAGATAGCAATAACGACAGTCGATATTGCAAAACGGCGTTGGCTGGATAATCAGCAGCCCAAGCGGAGCTGCCTTTATGACAGGCATGCTCCGCGGGGCTTCGAAGCTGTGGACGGGCGCGAGTATGGTCAGAGGGCTTGAGGTAAGCATGTCAGCAACCATCGTCGAAGTCGCCGAAATCACCGAAGTCGCCAAAATCGGAAAAGTCACTGAAGTCGGAGAAATCACTGAACTCGTTAAAATTACTAAAATCGCTAAATTCGTTGAAGTTACTGAAATTATCGAATGGAACTCCGGAGCTGGGAACCAGGACCACGGTATAGTCGTCATAGCCATTGATATCTACATGGCGTAGTCCCACCGTCGTATTCGTGCCGGTGTTATCAAGCCAGCATTGATCGAATGCAGCCGGTTGCGAAATCGTAGCTGTCGGACTCGCGCCTGCCCAGTAAGAGCCATCGGTCGCATAGGCATAAAAGTACCAGTTGACGCTGAGCTTGCTGGTTTGAAGAGTTCCGTCCCAGACCTGCACGGTTTGGCCTGGCATCGCGTTATACCAACCGGCCTTTCGCCAGGGATTGGAACAGGTGGTGTCATAAAAGAGAACGCAAACGGAGACTTCCGCCGTCGACGAATAGGAGTTCTTGAAATAGAAGGACATTCGATACCTCCTACAGGATGTGGTTGTAGCTTGAGTGAGGGTTGGCTTCGGGCGTGGGGAGTCAACCTTGGATCATCACTTAGCGATGTGACCGATCCTACTTAGTGATTCTTCTTTTTCCGGTTTCGCGCAGTAGGCGGAGGTGCAGCTCTCTCGCCCCGCTTCGAAACAGAAAGAGAATCTGCAGCCGGAGATTTGGAGCCTGGGTCCAACTGACCACTGACACCTTCAGCAGTTGCTTTCGCTCCACTGGAAGGCTCTGGACCTGACTTTGCCTCCGACACAATCACCTCGACTTCGGCATTCTCAGAGAACGGTGGCGGAATAGGAATAGACGGCGTCAATTCCACTCTGCGGGCTCGATCCGCGTGGGGCAATTTGGCAGCAAGTAGCTGTCGCCCCTGAATTGGGCGAAGCAGACCGGTGGAAGTCTTTACCTGAGAGCCTTGATGTCCGCTCGGACCGGCTGTAGGCGCATAGGTCGCAAAACCGTGCATTCCCCCCGTCATAGATCCCCCCGTCGAAGCCGAAGTTATAGTTCGTCGCGGGGATGCTGAGACAGGTTTTGAACGCTCTGCTGACGGAAGATTGCCAGCAAGCTTCGGACGCGATCCCGTAGTCGGGCCACTGCTTGGACTATGCGCAGCGTACCCGGCCATCAACTTGCGGTTAGAGGACTGAGGCTGAGGTCGCTCGGAATTAGGACTTGTCGTCCTGGGGCTTTGTCCACTCTGAGCGAGGACCGGACTCCGAGAAAACGACCTCCGAATAGCATCGATCCGGGATCCAACATCAGGTCGATTCAAACTTGGCATGGAACCTCCCACTGATCGGCCGCCCGCGCAAATCCTGTGAAGGATCTGGGCGAGGAAACTACATGAGATCGAGCTGGAGGGGCCGGAGGAAACACCCGAGACCAATATTCGGCCCACCTGGAGTGCCGAAACCGTATTGCAGATGCGCCAGCCATGTCAAGAAAAAAAGCACCTATCCAACACAGGATGCAAGATAAAGATCCAGCTATAAGTCTGCTCGCATACTGCCCTGAGTAGGGCAAACACCACAGGAGGCGCAGCATAATTCAGAAGCTCTCATTTCCGAACAAGACTGAATAGCAGAAAGCCTGGAACACTCACCCCTCGTTTCAACCACGGCACTCATGCACCGAACAGCTGGTCTCAGCAATTAATAGCCACAAGGTCTTTGATGGCAAACCGTTGCCTTCCTTTAACCAGAGGATCGTATACCTATACCTGGAGAAAGATATCTTCACAGCTCTTAGAGCTGCACCCAGGAAAGGCAACTGGCTGTATGCCTCACAGCCAGATCGAGGATCAGAATGCAACGCATTTTCTGCCGTAAGCCGCAATTTTTACTCGCCACCATCATGTTGGCGACAGTTTCAGCAGGGACGAGTGCCTGGTCGCAGACGACGAAACGACCGCCATCTGACCCTGCTCATAACGTGGATCCCTTCATCGGTGTCGATTGGGGAGGAAACACATTCGTCGGTGCGGCCATTCCGTACGGCATGGTAAAAGTCGGCCCGGATATGGAGAGCATTGATGGGCGCCATTCCAGCTTCGGTTACTCTAGCAGCGGTTATATTCTCGGCTTCTCCCATCTGCATCTCAGCGGCGCCTCGGGTAAGTACGGCAACATCCTCGTTGCACCGGTTACCGGACCACTCAACATTACCGACACCAGAACGCCGCGCACGGATGAGGTTGCGCAGGTCGGTTATTACTCTGCCGAACTCACGCGCTATAAGGTGAAAGCGGAGATCACCAGCAGCCGGCGCGTCGGCTTTCACCGCTATACCTTCCCTGCCTCGGCACAGACACACATCGTCCTCAACGTAGCCTCAGCCTTGAATCTAGGAACTGGCGGGGAAGCACAGCACTTCCTTGGTGCCGAAGTGCATGTCCTCTCCGACCATGAGGTGCAAGGCGTTGCACGCTTTGCTGGCGGCTGGAATCGCGGTGGCGAGTACCGGGTTTACTACGCCATGGTGCTCGATACGCCCGCAAGCAGCGTGCAAACCTGGACTGGTCCGCAACTCTCCTCTGAAAAGAACGCCGCTGTTGTTGCAAATACATCGATCGGAGCTTCTTTCAATTTCGTCACGCGACGGAATCAGGTCATCCAGGCCAAGGTAGGCATCTCTTTCATCAGCGCGGAACAGGCAAGGCAGAACATACAGAGTGAAATCCCTGCGTGGAACTTCGATGCCGTCCATGCTCAATCCAGGGCTCTCTGGAACAAGGAACTCTCAAAGCTGAGCATGACTGGCGAGACGGCATCGCAACGGCGGCAGCTCTACACCGCTATGTACCACGTCATGTTGATGCCCACCGATCGCACCGGAGAAAACCCCGACTGGAATTCGTCTGAACCGTACTATGACGACTACTACTGCATCTGGGACACTTTCCGAACATCGAGCCCACTGCTCACGCTGATCTCACCCGACCGGCAGCGCGACATCATCCGCTCTCTGATCGACATCTATCGACACACCGGCTACATGCCCGATGCACGCAGCGGCAACGATAACGGGCGCACGCAGGGAGGTTCGAATGCCAACGTCGTCATCGCCGATGCCTTCGTCAAAGGCTTGAAAGGCATCGACTACGACACAGCGATTGCCGCCATGCAGCACGATGCAGAAGTCCCTCCTGCAGATCCGCAAAAAGAAGGCCGTGGAGGCTTGAAGGACTACAACCAAAAGGGCTACATCACACTCGCAGACGAACGCTCCGGCTCACGCACCATGGAGTACAGCTACGATGACTTCGCGATTGCCGAGCTGGCCTGCCATCTCGGAAAGACGAACGATGCAGCACTCTACAGCAGCCGCACCCATAACTTCGAACACCTATGGGACAAAGACATGACCGTCGAAGGCTTTCATGGCTTTCTGCGCCCGCGCAACCCGGACGGCAGTTGGGCCGCGCCCTATCTCGTTGTGCGCGGTACCTGGCCTGACTTCTTCTACGAGGGTGATATCTGGACCTACTCACTCTATGCACCGCAGGATATGCGCAGGCTGATTGAGATGGCCGGCGGCATCGAGGCCTTCGTTCAGCGGTTAGATTGGACATTCCTGCGCGGTCACTTCGACGTAACAAACGAGCCCGGCTTCCTCATGCCCGTACTCTATAACTATGCCCTTCGGCCGGATCACAGCGCCGAGGTCGTGCATATGTTACTGGAGAAGGCTTTCTCTGATACGCGTGCAGGCATACCCGGCAACGATGACTCCGGTGCAATGTCGAGCTGGCTGATTTTCTCAACTCTCGGCATCTTCCCCGTCGCAGGGCAGGATGTCTATCTCATCAGCACACCCAGCCTCCCTGATGCCTCTCTCTCGCTCGGCAACGGAAAGAAGCTGCGCATCATTGCAAAGAACTTCGACTCGCAGGGTCTTAACCGCTTCGTGCAATCGGCCACGTTGAATGGCGTCGATCTGCCGAATGCATGGTTTCATCACGCACAAATCAAGGACGGCGCAACACTCGTACTCACCATGGGCTCAATACCGTCACTAACATGGGGCAGATCGGTACCACCTCCTTCGATGAGCGATCCGGGGTTTCAGCTTTGCTCTTCGCCCGTGGACTCATCGGCACACTGAAGAAACGACTGACTAACAAGGCTGCTGCATGAGGAGAACAGCGCGGCAGCCTTTGTGTTTCAGAAATTCAGATACACAGGATTGCCCAGCACATCGAGCCCTCCCGTCTGATCATGGATCTCCGCCACAACCCAGTGCCTCTTACCATCGCTCTTCCACTCTGCCGAAACCTGTTGATCCGATGTGGTCAACAGATCGGCATCCATCTCAAGCGGCGTGATTCCATCGACCAGCAGGCGCACGCGGTCGGCCCCGCAGTGCATAGCATGCGCCGTAATATGCACGGTCTCACCGTCCTTGGCTGCCAGGACGTCCCCCATCGCAGCAGTTCCATTGCCGTCCGTAGCATGCACTTCGAGGATGCGGTCGGGCGAGCCGGTGAGATCAATGAACACATGCCCTGCGCGAATACCCTCAAGAATTGCGGCAACGGAAAGATCCCTGGCATACACCACCGTGGTTGGGCTGCCAACAGAGCCGGGATGTTGCAGCGCCCAATCTGAACGATGATTGTCACTCCCTCCGATCGCCGTCGGGCGATAACCCGCTTCAAGCTGCGTCTGCCAGAATTTGTAACTCGGAAAGTAGCCTTCTCCGTCGCCCCCGTTAATCACCTCGACGGCAGAAATCAGGTGCATATCTACAGGAGGATTTGGTTCCCACCGGCATCCACGGCAGACTTCCCCGCCGGGTTCGTCTGCATGATTGATGGAGAGAATACCGCCCAGCTCCTGCGCTTGCCGGGCTAGCGCGCTGGTGTCCGGCACCGCATTGTCCCCCACGTGATAGTCAAGATAGCGCATGGTGCCGTAGACATTCGTGTGGCCAGCAAAGGTCGTAACCTCGCGGCCCGGGATAAAGAGCAGCTTATCGAAGTAAGGTTGTAGCTCGCGCAGGGAATTCGATTGCGCAGTTGAGTTATGGTCGGTCACAGCAATAAAGTCCAGTCCTCTCTTCGCGGCTGCTTCCACCGTCGAGAAAACAGGACAAGGCACCATTCGTCCGCTCTGGCTCGCACAGGTGCCGTCGCTGTGCGCAGTATGCATGTGCAAATCGCCGCGATACCAGCGCGCCCCTGTCTCCAGAGGATGCTCCGTAAACGAGCTGTCATCGATCGAGCGATCGAAGCGGATATCCGCCTCATAGGAAGACGTCATTCCCTTTCGGATGTTTGAGACCCCGAAGGCCAGCATCCACACCCCTGCAGGAATCGCACCGGGCAGATATGACGGCGTGGCATCGCTCTCCCCGATAGTGAAGTGATTCTTATTGCTGCCGCTGGTGCCGCGAAAGCGAACCGGGTCCGATATCTCGGTATTCAGTACCGTCTGCTTTTCGCGGTCTGTGTAATGGATTTCGACCGTAATGCGATGCACGCCGGCAGGCACGGTAAATGGCAGCCGGATGAACTGATGATTCTGCGCGTCGTTCACCGTGCCTTTCAGAATCACCTGTGGCTTATCGGACTGCTGTTGTTCAAACTCCTGTCCAGCAGCGAAGGCCGAAGACGCAAAAAGCGCAATGGCGCACACACGTTTCATCCAGAACAAAGAACCATTCCCCTTTAACTCAATGGTCTTATACCAAGAGCAAAGAGCGCATTGTCAGGAAACAATGCGCTCCGCTCACACGAACCGTGAATCACAGCTGACAGCGGCCAAAGCCTTTCGTCAGCCTGGCTGGATTAATTAGAACTCGAGCCGCATGGAAACCTGGCCGGTACGATTGCCTCCGAAATCCGAACCACGCGACGATGTGATCTTACCGAAGTTAGCGTTGGTGATGTCCAGTTCCGGATCGTTGAGGTTGGTGTGGTTCAGCACGTTGGTGAAGGTCGTCTCCGCTCGCAGGCTTACCTTATCCGTAAGTGCGACCCGCTTGCTGAGCCCAGCCGACCAGTTCACCGATCCAGGTCCCTCGATGTCGCCGACCGACTCATTGCCGAATCGGCCAATCGGGTTCGAAGTCACGCCAACACCGCAGGCGTTGCCCGCATAGGACGTAGCCGTATATCCCGAGTCACTCGGGCAAGCGAATGATTGCGGATTCACCCACTCGTTGCGGTTACGGTGTACAGGCCTGATTTTGCCGATCACGTCAGGATGCTGATCGCGCCCATAGAGAATGCCGGAGCCGGTACCAGAAGGATCGGCATCGGTGCTCGGAATATACGCCGTCAGGTAAGGACCGGTCTGCCACAGAAAGATGCTACTCAGCTGCCACCCGCCAAACACCGCATCCTCTGCCTTGTTCATGTGCGCGCCGAACTGCTTATTGTGCCCGAATGGCAATTCGTAAACACCAGTCGTGACCCAACGATGACGACGCGTGCCGTAGACGTTGCCGAAATCGAGCCCGCGATCATAGAGGTATGTGGAAACACCACCAACATTGCTACCATTTTCCGCAGCAAAGCCCGTCGATACCGGTCCCTGGTTGTCCGCTAGGTTCTTCGCCCACGTATACGTCGAGTCGAAGGTAAAGCCGTGCACAAAGCGATGGTTCGCTTCCATCTGCAGCGATTCATACGTCGCCTGCGCGCCGGTCTGCCGGTCATTCACCTCGCCCCAGTTAGGAAAGGGACGATCTGTCAGCGGGCGCTCCTCAGCCGGCGTCGTCTTCGAATACGACATGTCATTCAGGTTCGGAGCCCACACCAGGTCGTCGGTCTTCATTGCGATATACGAGATGCGCGTGCCGATATCGCCCTTGAATTCGTGATCGACTGAGAGGTTCCACTGCATCGAATACGGGTCTTTCCAGTTGATCTCGTTCGCGGTGCCGAAGCTGGCCGTGCCGTAATCCGGCGTATTGGTAGAAGAGACAGGGCTCGTCTGCGGCCATGCATAGTCGAGTGCGCCCGAAGAGTTAATTCCGTTCTGATAAACAAGGGTCGCGGCCTGGAGCGTATCTGTCATCGAAAAGAAGATGCTGCCTAGCAGTGTGGTGTTATATACGCCGAAGCCACCACGGACCGCCGTCTTATCGTCATTGAAAGGACGCCAGGCAAAACCGAAGCGCGGCAGAAGACGATCCTTCACTGACTTTCTCAGGCTGTTCGGCAAGTGCGCCTGGCTATTCGAGAGCACTGGCGTACAAGCAGCATACGATGTCGTCGACGGACCGTATCCGCATGCGTCAAAGCTTGCGAGGAATGTCGAATCGAGGAGGTTCTGATGTCCATCGGGATAAATCACAGCGCCGGTCTGAGGATTGCTCGGATCGAAGTTGCCGATCGCCCCGTCCACATCGTGATATGCCGGATGGTATTCGTAACGGATACCGTAGGAAAGCGTTAAGGTCGGCGAAGCCTTCCACTGATCCTGAACATAACCGGCGTAGTACACGGACTTGCCGTCATTCTGCGGCGTGAGGCCGTAATACTGCGTCTCAGCAGGAACGCCTGAGAGGAAATCCGCATACTGTGCAGTGGGATAGTTGTTGCCAAGCAATGCGCCCGCAAAGTTTCCAGTGAAGATGAAGACCGAGACATTGTTAAGATCGGCTGTGCCAAGTGTCGTCAGAGACTCAAGCGCGCGAATATCGGCTCCGAACTTCACCGTGTGCGTTCCCTTGCTCCACGTCAGATTATCCGTGTACTGGAAGAGATGGCTCCGTGATGTCTGATTGATATTCCCCGCTGCAAGTGTGGTGAGATTCGGGAAGTAAATCTCCGTCATGCCATCGACCGGATAGTTGGTCCCCACGGAATCGAAGCCTGCAGCATTGGTATAAGGAGCTCCATCCAGAGCATTCTTCAGGCCATTGCGCTCATAGGTGAAGCCGAAGCGGAATTCGTCCACGAGGTTAGGCGTAATGGTGTAGACGAACGAGCTGGCAAGGATGCGGTAGTTATCGAAATCCGTCACGGAAGAGATATTCAGATCCTGCGGATCGAGTAGCGTAATGTCCTTATACGTGTACCGCGCGAAGGCCTGCAACCTGTTGCCGAAACGATGATCGATACGCGCATCCCCCTGGTTGGAGTTATAGCCGCTGTCTCGGTTCGCAGCATAGTTATAACCAGGACCAGCTTCCGCTGCTTCAACCGTCTGATAATTACCGACGTTGGGCAGAGGAAAGAACTTCAGAAATGGGTTCGCGGAGGCATTGATCGGGCTGACGATGTTGTTCGTGTAGGCTCCGCCGGTAAACGCATCGTACAGCGGTCCGTCAGGAACTTCTTCACTGAAGTTGCCTTCCTGCATCAGCTGCGTGGGCACCAGATCCTGGATCGTCGACTGCCGGGGAAAGCGGAAGCCTTCATAAGTACCGAAGAAGAACGTCCGATCATGACCATCGTAAAGGTGCGGAAGAATTAGTGGCCCGCCCACGCTGGCGCCAAAGTCATTGCCTATCTTTTGAGGCTTCTCCGGCTGACCATCCGCATTGACTGCGGTGCCGTATGCAACTGCATCGAGCGCACGATTCTGGTGGTACCAGAAGAGCGAGCCATGAAACTGGTTCGTACCGCTCTTGGTCACCGTCGTGACCTCGCCTGCTTGGCCAAACTCCGCATTGTTATCCACGCCATCGACACGAATTTCCGAGACCGATTCCGCGGAAGGAAACGCATCGGAAAGCGGCGTGTTGTTTCTCATACTCTGTGTCGAGATACCGTCGACCGAAGTTTCCGTCTGAAAAGGCTGGCCGCCCTGTACCGAGAAGTTGATTGTCGGCGCGCCATTTGCCGTGGGAGTCGTCGTTCCCGGGCCGGTGTCAGGCTGCACGCCCGGCAACGTCTGGATCAGGTTGAGAGGGCTGGTGCTGCCGCTGGCACGAAAGTTCGCCGGCAGACTCATCACGCTCTGCGTATTCAGCGTTGCCGAGATCGATGGCGTCTCTGTCTCGATCGCACCCACCGAGCTCGCGTCCACGGTCACTTCCTGATGAGCCGAACCGAGCGCCAGACTCACATCGACGCGTAGCTGCTGGCGAGCAGAGAGCTGCAAGTCTTCGACGAGCTTTGTCTCGAATCCCTCTCTGCTGGCCTGCACCGTATATTTGCCCGGCAAAAGGCTTGTCGCTTGGAAAGCGCCGGCACGATTGCTCACAGAGCTGACCGTCGTGCCCTGATCCGTATTGGTGATCCGAATCTGGACACCAGGCACCACGGCACCGCTTGGATCGGTAACCGTTCCAAGAATGGTGGACTGCGTAGACTGCGCAAAGAGAACAGGCGCAACAAAAAACAGGGATACAGCTGCGAGACGGCCAATGTAATGGCGCATCAACAAACGCATCATCTTCCTCCAGGAGAAACAGGGCAGCAAACAAACTTGAAAATCTGAACAATGCTCGCATTTTTACTTAAACAAGAGGTGAATAACAGAACAACAAACCACGCGGCTTATGCGTCGTTCTCGTTCTACCTATGCCCTTCAAGCTCCGAGTCCACGCAACCCGCCGGCGCATTGACCGGATTGCAACGGACGACAACATCGCCAGGAAACACTACGGAATACTTCGTCCAGCGTGAGGGCTCTCCGGGCGGGTAGTCACTGCTGATCACCTGCGCTCCGCTCTGCATCACTTCGTCGCGCCTGCGCGTATCGTTTGTGCGCGCCTCCACCGTGTCCGCATCGGAGCGCGTACGCACAAGGTAGCCCTGCCGTACCAGCGTATCTATCTGCTCTGCGCTGCTCTCGTTCTGCTCCACAAAGGCGGCATCGGGCGCCCCGGGATCAGAGTTGGTAAAGAGCACGCGCCCCCGCAGTCCAGCATGTCCCTGCAGATAAACCGGTCCCACCGGCTTTTGATCCATCAGGAAAATCACCTTCCCGCGCGCTTCTCTCAATGTCGGCCAGCCATGCTGCAGGATCGCCTCGTTGAGCGTCGCATACGAGCCGCGCACCTGGTCAGGAGTGATCAACTCATCCCAGGAAAAAACAGAGCGAATCTCCGCGTCCAATGAGTCAAAGACCTGCGGCGTAAAGGCCTCTGGCCTGGTCCAGGGCAGCTTGTCGTCGGGGACATCCTGCTCGGTCTCCACAAGGATGAAGATTGGCGCATGTCCCGGATGGGACTGGGACCACTGCCTGACCACACGCAGGCAGGCAACAAACGGCTGGCAGTTGCTCACATAATCGATGTCCTGCACATGCATCACCTTGAAGCCCGGCTGTAGCATCTCGCCATGCGAATAAGGAGCGGGATCGGCAGGCAGCCCCGCATCTGCGACCATCTTTGGCCCGAAGGGATGCGCATACAGACCACCCTTGCTGTCCGCATAGATATCCAGCTCAATCTGTCGGACACCATGATCCAACTGCACCTCGAGGGATGGATGCGAGTAGTCGAGCTCGCGGAACACCTCGGGATTCTTCTCTGCGAGCAGCTTCCCAATGCCCGGCAGCAGGCCTGCGTGGTAGCTGTTGTGCGAGCCGATCACCTGAATCTGGTTGATGCGTACTGAAGCATCGGAGGCCTGAGCAGCCATCGCAGCAGGCACTGCAGCGCCGAGCAGAGGAGCAAGGGCGATTACGGCTGTCATAGACCGATGAAGCAAGGAGATCTCCTTCCCGCGCAATGCTCATTTTTCACAAAAATGAGCATTGCTCGGATTATCCTAGACGAGGCTGGATTCAGAGCATCCTTGCCGGAATGAATTTTTCTTGAATCCTTCCTTGCAGCACCCTGTAACAGCTACTTGTAAACGCAGGCCCACGGAAGGATAGAGAATCTGTTGCTGGATACTAGATCGAGACTATGACCGAAACCGTGAAGCCGCGGAGGCTGCCATCGCAGGATCGCAGCAAAGCAACCGTAAATCAGATTCTTCTGGCTGCCGAAACGCTGATTGCCAGGAACGGCACCGGCGGACTCAAAATGAGAGAGATTGCCGAACACGCCGGGGTGCCCATCGGCTCTCTCTATATGTACTTTCCCAATCGCGAGGCCATCATCCGGACGATTGTCGATCGTTATTCGCAGCTGATCGAAGCCGATCTCACGGCGCGTGCGGCAAAGATCAGGACAGCCCAGGAACTCATCGCTCTGATTGGCAGCATCGTGGACGATTACTACAAGTTCCTCCGCAGCTCCCCGTCACTGATCAACCTCTGGACCGGGTCGCTTTATAACCAGACTCTCTCGGAACTGAGTATTGCTGACAGCCGCCGCACGGCCGAGATTCTTTGCCATGCATCCAGACCGCTCCTCCCCCCACGGCAAAGGCAACGCGCGCTTCCCTGCTTCCTGGTATGCGTCGACACCATCGGCAGCATCGCGAACCTGGCCGTCTCCCTATCCCCTGAGGAAGGCGATGCCGTAATCCTGGAGCTGCAGAGGATGCTTGTCGCGCATGTCACAGCGCTTTTCGGTACAGATGCTGCATCATCGGCGAAGAAACCGGCTCCAGCCAGCAGAAAAAGGCCTTAGCCCCTGTTCATGGCGCTTTGAATGCCCGCGGATACACTGATAGCTCTCGTCTCGACCTGTGGAATGGCATGGCTGAAGTGTTTCGTTCGACAAGCCGTGGATTGACGATTGCCAGTTATCTCCTGGCAATCGCGCTAACGCAGTTCTTCAACTACTTCTTTGCACCTCTGCTGCCATTGCTGGCCCAGCGCTATCACGTCACTCTGGACACCGCAGCCTGGACAGTTCTCGTCTTTCCCCTATCGAGCGCGGTCATTTCCGGCACCGCCGGAGCCCTTGGTGATCGGATCGGCTTCTTCCGCAGCATTCAAGCCGGACTTGCCGCCATCGCGCTCTTCGCATTGCTGCGCGTCTACAGCGGCACCATTGGATTATTGATCGTGTGCCAGCTCGGTATCGGCCTTAGCGTGCCTTTTGTGCTCGCTCCCGTGTCGAGCTTTCTGGCAGCGCACTGCAATGAGAAGGAAAGAGACCGCTTCACCGGCCTGTGCACGGTCTGCCTGTTTGCAGGCATCGGGCTATCGTTTTTTATTGCGCCGTGGCTTGTACAACACGTGAACTACACCGGAGCGATGGATACGCTGGCGATCCTGGCGATTGCAGTATTCGCGTTCTTCACCTTCTCTGGCGCAGCTGGTTCCTCCATCGCACCAGACCTTACGATTCCGCACTCGGTTCCGGGATTTCGCATCCTGGGTAACCGCAATGTCGTGCTTCTTTGCCTTGGAGGCTTCCTCGGGCAGGGCTGCTTCAATGCAATCGTCACGTGGATTGTGGCCATCTGGCAGGAGCACGGCCTGTCTCCACAGGCCGCAGGACTGGCCACCAGCATTGCCATCTTTTCCGGGATCGCTGGATCATTGATTCTGCCGCCCGCTCTCGACAGGTTTTTGGGAATGCGCAGAGGATTCTTCTTCTGTGTGCTTCCTGCCGCGTGCCTGGTCTACCCTTGCCTCTTTCCAGACAGCCCCCTGCTCGGATTCGTTGCCTGTGCCCTCATCGGTTTCTTCCAGTTTCCCACTCTTGCGATGGCCTTCAATCTACTCGCCCGGTCCGTACCTATCGAGCGCACGAGCTCGGCCGTCGGGATCTACTGGATGACAAGCAATCTGGGAATTTTCTCCATTAGTTATACGGCGGGCCTCATACACCATCTCGCAGGTTGGCACGCCGCGGCCTCTTCTATATTTCTGTGTTTGGCCTGCCTGCTGGTTACCATCCCCTTCTTGCGCGATCCTCAGCAAGGAGCACCTGTTTCCACCACTTGCAATGGCGCCGCATAGCGCAAGCAGAGACCCAGGTAAGCCTTTGCAGCCTTGAGAAAGGTGGGCCTAATACGCCCTCAATAGAGGCCGCCATCCCTGGCAACATCGAAGGCATAAAGATGATGCAGCGGTCCGCGGCCCCGGCCTACCGGATAGGCAGCCAGCATTGCCTCGCGCACATAGGCTTTCGCGGACTGTACCGCTGCCGCATCCTCAAGCCCCATCACCACCCCGGCCAGCAGCGAGGACGAAAATGCGCATCCCGTCCCATGCGTCGCCGTCGTCTCGATGTGTTCGCCCGGAAACCACCGCGCTCCCTGCTCAGCCGTCCAGAGCAGGTCATTCGGAGGATCGGCCTCTCCGTCCGTCGCTACCACCCTCAAGCCGGGATGCCGGCCGACCAGCGCCTTCGCCGCCGCAAGAACCTCCGCCTGCGGCTCACCGGCTGAGGCCGCCAGCATTCCAAGTTCCGCCACGTTCGGCGTAACCCAGCCGACGAGCTCCAACAGGCGGCTTTCCAGCAGGCGCACGCCTTCCGCGTCCAGCAATGCCCTTCCCGAGCTTGAACGGATCACCGGGTCCAGCACCACGCTCCGCCGCTCGACTCCGGCGCTGGCCAGGAAGTCGACGACAGCCTGAACATTCGCTGCTGCTCCCAGCATGCCGATTTTCACTCCGGCAATCGGCCCATCCTCGGCAAGGCACGCCAGTATCTCTGTCAGTGTCTGCGCGGCCACCGGCTCCACCCGCCGCACGCCTTGTGTCGACTGCACGGTAAGCGCCGTGATTGCCGACACCCCGTACAACCGGTGCGCAGCAAAGACCTTCAAATCTGAAGTGATTCCAGCGCCCGAAGACGGATCGAAGCCCGCAATCGACAGCACCACCGCCCGGTTTTCTTCTCGCTGTCTCATCCGATTTCCCTCCTCTCCACTCTACGGCCAGCCCGAAATCAGGCAAAAGGCCTAGCACAGCCCGTCAAGCCCGGTCAAGAAAATCGTACAAATAAAGGCTTGCTTTTCTTCAAGTTATCGGTATTTTAATTGGGTAAAATAGAACCCGGAGGAATATGGTTTCTATCGATAAAACAAAACTGAAACGCTCCCGACGCTACGCAGTCCTGGCCGGTGCGGCCATCGTAACCGCCCTTGGCCTACCCGGCACACAGACCGGCAACGCGCAACAGACGCAGGTTCAACCTGCACAGAAGCCCCAGGCTCCACAGCACCACTGGTATCAGATCGGCCGCGCTTCCTGGTACGGACGGATTCTGCAGGGTCACCCGACAGCCAGCGGTGAAAACTACGATATGAATGGGCTTACGTGCGCCCATCGCAGCCTTCCTTTGGGATCGCTGGTCCGCGTCACCAATCTCACCAACCATAAGTCGGTTGTGGTGCGCGTCAATGACCGTGGTCCGATGCCTGAGAATCGCATTATCGATCTCTCTTATGCTGCAGCACATTTCCTTGGTTTCAACGGCACCGCCAAAGTGCGCGTCGACCTCGTCGACAATACCGCGCAGCTCGCACAGGTGCTCTTCCCGCTCAATCCCACTCTCCAGCACACGCGCTGAGAGCCGAGTGAAGCCCCGTACCGCGGTACGGGGCGGCGGAAGCCCGCAGCTTTTCCTATCTCCAAGCGCTTATCGCCTCAGTCTGCCTCGATGCTTGCGTCTTGAGTTGCGTCCCGGACTCGTACAGCGAGAACAGCCATAGTAGAAATGGCGTCGCAGCAGTGGACACTAGCCCCAGGCCGTACCAGCCGTCCAGGGTGAACGGCGCAAGGAACCACGAGACAATTCCCGGAAAGCCCAGCATCACAACCATCGACAAAGCCATCAGCAAGTAGATCTTCGGCCTGGTCAGCGACAGGAAAAAGCCGGAACACGCGATCAAAAGTCCGAGAACTGGCAGAACGATGGCCGCATGATACGACTCCGGAATCATATCGAGCTTGTGCGTCACATGCAGGGGCGCGAACTCCGCTGGGTTATACAGGTAGAAGGGTATGGAGAACGCGAGCGCCGTTCCTCCTGAGACAGCGGCAGTTCGGATAGCGCCGGTACGCAGCCCCTTCTGCCACAAGTAAGCCACCACCAGCGGCAACGCGATGATGTACACAGGCCGCGAGTCCATGGCGAGTCCAAGGAAAACCTCGGCCGCGACCTGTACCCAGAGGGCAGAACGCCGCTCCTGCGCCGCAATCACCACGCCCATCGCCACGCATACATACACTTCATTAATAAAGAAATCGCCACCGACCACAAAGTCATCCAGCGTGCAGGTCGAGGTTCCCAGCAGCAACAACACATAGATCAGCGCCGTCGCCTTCGAGCGGAAGAAGCTCGCTGCAAATGCCAGCAGAACCCCGAGCCAGAACAGGTTCTCCAGCCCGACTGTGTGCAACAGATAAAAAGGCACCGCCAGCAAAACTGCGCCCGGAAGCGGCGTCACAGGATTGCCGAGGAAAGTACGCGCGCTGTAGATGTATTTCCCATACAGCAATGCCTCTGCGGAAACGCGGAGCGCATCGTCGCGATCCGACCCGGCGCCTCCCATCACGTGCCGGTGAGCGAGCGGAAACAACACAGCAAACGCGACAGCGAAGAGCAACCATGGAAGCAACAGCCACCAGCCATGGAATGGCGGCTCTCTTAGATTCCGCCAACGCAGCCAGAGCATTGCTGCCGTTATCACACTTGCCAGAAAAGCCGCGAAGACCCCTAGCCCGAGTCCGTGAAGATGCTTCGTCCCCTCCGAGAGTCCACTCAGGCTGAGGGCGATCACTCCAAGCACACAAAAATAGTCGAGAGGCCGGAACATAAGCCCCTTCGATAGGCTGCCGCTCACTGGCACTCACCTCACTGGCGGAAAGAATGAATAGAGAATTCTTCCGCTAGCATACACATAGGCCCACCCTTTACGCCGCGTTCCTCAGTCCGCTGCGTCACGTGTACCTATCCCTCTGCCGGGCGTGACAAAAGCTCTAAGATATAGAGCGATGACTCATCCGTCGCACGCCACCGAAAAAGCACAACTGATTGTCGCGCTGGACTATCCGTCCGCCGAGCCGGCGCTCGCACTTGCCGGTCAGCTCTCCGGCCATGTCCGCTGGCTCAAGGTCGGCCTCGAGCTCTACCTCGCTGCCGGCAACTCCATCGTCCGCGAACTCCGCGACCAGGGATTCTCCGTCTTTCTCGATCTCAAGCTGCACGACATTCCCAATACCGTAGCCGGAGCAGTCCGCTCTGCTTCGACCGCGGGTGCGAGCATGTTAACCATCCACTCGCTCGGTGGGCCCGTCATGATGACCGCTGCCGCCGAAGCAGCTGCGGCTTCGCCCGAACCTCTCCAGCTGCTCGCGGTCTCGGTGCTCACCAGCATGGACCAGGCTCAGCTCGAAGCCATTGGCATTGCCACATCCCCCGCAGAACAGGTCCAGCGTCTTGCCCGCCTCGCGACCGCCTCCGGCATCTCCGGTCTGGTCGCCAGTCCCCAGGAGGTCGCGCTGCTCCGCCGCGAGTTCCCTGCACTGACGTTCGTCATTCCTGGCATCCGTCCCGCCGGCGCATCGATCGGAGACCAGAAGCGGATTGCAACGCCAGCCCAGGCTGCCCGCGATGGCGCAAACTTCCTCGTTGTCGGCCGTCCCATCACCCAGGCGCCCGATCCAGCGGCCGCCACGCAGGCCATTCTGGCCGAGCTCGCCGGCGCATAAGCCAAAAGAAACGGCGGCCTCCTCGCGAAAGCCGCCGTTCGTTCTTTCTGACAGGCTTCTCAAGCCTGATCGTGCTGCAACACCGCCAGCTCATTCCCCTGCGGATCGCGAAAATGGAACCGCCGGCCGCCCGGATACGCAAAGATCGGCACCGTAATTTCTCCTCCCGCTGCCTTTACCCGCTCCAGCGTCACCTCCAGTTCCTTCGACTCAAGAATTGCCAGAGGAGCTTTAGGCCGGGATGCGGCATCAGCATTGAAACCTCCATCCAGACCTGCCCCTTCGAGCGCCGCATAATCTTCACCGTAATCCTGAAAGGTCCACGCAAAAAGTGAACCATAGAAACGCTTTAGCTCCGCGACATCTGTCGACGGCAGTTCCAGATAAACGATCGGATTTTTAGACACGGGATGTCCTCGACTCCAGCTCGCTGGTCTGCCTCCGTCCGGATCGCGGCGAGTCGTACGCGGCCCAGGTAGAAGCCGCTTCGCGAGGAACCATCCAAGCCTAATGAACTGGGTCGGTACCTTCAAGAATTTTCAGGATTAGGCGACACCCGGGCGTTCTACTTCCAGCTGACAGCCAGTTGCCAGCGAAGGCTTCGCATCTCGGTCTTCAGCAGCACGCGCTCGTACTCCTCTAGCTCACGCAGCACTGGGATCGTCTCCGACCCCAGCTCCACGGGCGACTCGCGCAGCGAAGCAAGCAGCATGCGAATCGTTGTCAGCCCTTCCGTCGGCGAAAACCACTGTGGCGGAGGAAGCGTCTTTGCCCATTCCGGATCGCCCGCGCCCTCTTCCAACAAAAGAGCCATGGAGTTCTCGTCCGCCGAGAAGAATTCCAGCAACGGCTTTACGCCCAGACGCAGAGCCAGCTTTTCCAGGGCATCTTCGTTCCGGGCCAGCGCGTGCCCATTCACGAAAATATCGAACCCGGGGTCTTCACCCTCAACCACGATGTACATCGACGCGCTCATTGTCGCAGTGTATCCCGCCCGCTGAGTTATCTCGGATGCGATCGGCAGGAAAGGCGTTAGCCGTTATCCGAGAAGTTAATCATTTTAGATAAGACGGCACCGGGGTGGCCGAGGACTCATCGATGCTGACCACGCGGACGATACATCCGGCGAGGATTGCAGCCCCAAGCCCTTCCAGCCAGGAAGGCCGAATCTTCAGCAGCCCATGCGATTCCAGCACCGCAACCAGGGTCGTAAGCCACTCCAGAGTTGCGATCTGCCATGCTTCCATCCGCCCAGCCAGCAGGAAGAGAAGCGGCAACGTCACAGCCGTCACCGGCAAAGCCAATGCCACGAGAGGAAGCGCGGATGCGCGCTGCAGTGTGCAGGGCGCAGCATCGGCCGAATGGAATATGAAGGAAGCCAATAGCAGAAACAAACAGGCTGTTCCGGACTGGATCGCGCAGAATTGCGCCCATTGCCCCGATTGAATGAGTCCGTGAACTCGCAATCGCCGCAGCCCGAGCAGCCCTACCGCTCCAAGCAAGACTGCTGCCAGCAGCGCCAGGAACATCGGCCATGCATGCCAGGAGAGATTCAGGCTGGTAGCTCCAAGCAGGGTTACACCGCCCACTCCCGCCACTGCCAGCGGAATTTCGCCCTCGCCATTCCCGCCGGAAATCAGCAGCGCAAATAGCGGCATGAGAGCGAAGCTTACGATCGATATCCCGGGTGCAACGCCACTTCCCGACCAGGCCGCGAGCACAAAGGGAACGCCAAGCTGCACGACTCCGAGCATCGCGGCCCATAGGATGGCCTTCTGCGAAATCCGGGAGCCGAGATCGCGAAGTGCCAGGAGCCCCAGAGCTGCGGCTGCGATGCCATAACGCGCCGCTTCGAGGCTGATACCCGGAATCGGACCGGCGTAGCAGTCGGGCACCGCATCGCGAAGCCGGCCTTCAGCGATCCACGCGCTACCCCACAACAGACCTGTCAGCAGGAAGGCTGTGGCTGTTCGTATGCGCCCGGACTTTTCGACCTCTGCCATACCAGCGGCCCTTTTGAAAAAGCAAAAGGGGCCGCGCCGAAGCGCAGCCCCTCCTGATACAGCATTTATGCCTGCGGAGCGCGATTGCCGCCACCGCTGCCGCTACCGGGTCCACGACCACGGCCACGACGGCGACGCCGTCCTGCTCCACCGGGACCGCCGGGGCCACGGCCGCCGGGGCGCCGTTCACCGGTTCCCTCGACCACCGGAACGCCGTCCGCGCGGTTGTAGTTGATCTCCTCGCCGCCCTCTTCGTCGCCCTCTTCATCGTCGAAGTCGTCGCCGCCTTCGATGGTGATGGTGCTGGCGTTGGAGGTGGGCTGCTTGTCTTCAGCCTTCGGCCGCTCCTGACGCTCGGGGCGCTCAGCACGCTCCGGACGGCGCTCACGCGGGGGACGCTGCTCACCTTCCCCCTCGCCCGAGGCCGCAATCTCGCCCGCCGGAGCACCCGGCTCAGGGAGACCCAGCTTCTGACGCTGCTCCTTGAGCAGGGCCTTGCGGGAAAGCTTGATGCGGTTGCCTTCGATGCCCAAGACCTTCACCAGGACCTGATCCCCTTCGCGCAGCTCGTCCTTGACGTCCTTCACGCGATGCTCGGCGATCTCGCTGATGTGCAGCAGACCGTCGGTGCCAGGAAAGAGCTCGACGAAGGCGCCGAACTCGGCCAGACGAACCACCTTGCCGAGGTAGGTCTTGCCCACTTCCGGCACTGCGGTCAGGTCGTTGATCATCGCCAAGGCCTTCTCGAGACCCTCGGCGTCGCTCGAAGCCACATTCACGCGGCCCGTGTCGTCGACGTCGATCTTGACCTGCGTCTGCTCGATGATGCCGCGGATGGTCTTGCCACCGGGCCCGATCAGGTCGCGGATCTTGTCGGTCGGGATCTGCAGGGTGCGGATCTGCGGGGCGTACTTCGACTTAATGTCGCGCGGTCCGGCAAGGGCCTCGTCCATCTTGTCGAGCAGGAAGAGACGGCCACGCCGGGCCTGCTCCATCGCCTCACGCATGATCTGACCGGTGATGCCGGAGATCTTGATGTCCATCTGCAGCGCGGTGATGCCCTTGCGCGTACCGGCTACCTTGAAGTCCATATCGCCGTAGTGATCTTCAGCGCCCGCGATGTCGGTCAGGATGGCGTAATCCGCATCCTCCTTCACCAGGCCCATGGCCACACCGGCAACCGCAGCCTTCAGCGGGATACCCGCGTCCATCAGCGCCAGCGAGGCGCCGCAGACCGAGGCCATCGACGAAGAACCATTCGACTCGAGGATGTCGGAAACCACACGCAGCGCGTACGGCGAATCCGCTTCGCTCGGCAGAACCGCGGCGATCGCGCGCTCAGCCAGAGCACCGTGACCCACTTCGCGGCGGCCAACACCGGTCATACGGCCGGTTTCGCCGACCGAGAACGGCGGGAAGTTGTAGTGCAGCATGAAGCGCTTCTTCTGCTCGCCTTCGAAGGTCTCGATGCGCTGCGAATCGTCGTTCGTGCCCAGGGTCGCGGTCACCAGAGCCTGCGTCTCACCACGGGTGAAGAGCGCCGAGCCATGGGTGCGGGGCAGAACGCTGGTCTCGATCGAGATCGCGCGGATCTCGTCGAAAGCGCGGCGATCGGGACGGATGCGGTCCTTGGTCACCTGCTCGCGGAAGGTGCGCTCGCGCAGAACTTCGTAGTACTCCTTGAGCTTCTTCTTCTCGGCAGCGGCGGTCTCGCCGTCGACGATTTCCTTCGCCAGCTCGTCCTTGATCTGCTTGACCAGCGCGTAGCTCTCGGTCTTCGCATGAGTCTTGGTGTCGAGGGCATCGGCCAGGCGGGTGCCGATCTTGGCCTTCAGTGCTTCGTAGTAGGCGGTATCGAACTCGGCAGCCTTCACTTCACGCTTCGGCTTGCCGGCCTTGGCAACCAGCTCATTGATGGCAGCAACGATCTTCTTGATCTCGCCGTGGCCGAACTCGATCGCGTCAACGATGGTCGTCTCGTCCGCTTCGCTCGCACCGGCTTCGATCATCACGATGCCCTCGGCGGTGCCGACGACAGTGATGTTGAGCAGGCTCTCGCGGCGCTCAGGGTATGAGGGGTTGATGATGAACTCACCGTTGACCTGGCCGACGCGCACCGCGCCCACAGGACCGGCGAACGGAATGTCGGACAGAGCCAAGGCTGCGCTGGCGGCGTTGATGCCGACGATATCGGGATCGTTTTCCTTGTCAGCGGAGAAGACGAGGGCGATGACCTGCGTCTCGTTGCGGAAGCCTTCCGGGAAGAGCGGACGGATCGGACGATCGATCTGACGGCTGGTCAGGATCTCCTTCTCGCTCGGGCGGCCTTCACGCTTGATAAATCCACCGGGAATGCGGCCGCCGGCATAGGCGTACTCGCGATAGTCCACGGTAAGGGGGAAGAAGTCGATGCCTTCCTTTGGATCGGGCGAGGCAACGGCCGTTGCCAGCACTACGGATTCACCCTGGGTGACGAGCGCGGCGCCGGGAGCCTGTTTGGCCATGCGTCCGGTCTCGAAGTGCAGCTTTTTGCCGCCGGCCAGTTCTACGGTTACATCCTGCTTCATGGAATCCTCGATTCAGATCGTTGCGGCGGACGCGGAGATGGCCATCGGGCCAAAGGGTCCACCGGGCGTCCGCTCCGCAGCCTGCACATAGCCTGGGAAGCTCCACGCGGAGCCTGGCCTGCAGTGCGCCGTCAGCGCGGAAAACTGTGCCGCGCGGCGCGTCGGAGAGATCGCGGTTGGGAGGGGGTGCGTGCAAGAGGAAGGAAAGGAATAGGAGTGGGACAGTGAGGCTATCTCGCTGCGGCAAAATGCCGCGTGGCGATCCGCACGCCCGGAAGACACTCGCATCACCGCGAGGCTCTCCCGTCGTTCACCGGGCGAAACCACTGTCCGCCCGGATACGCGGAACGATCCACGGAATGCGGTACGGCAACCCATCCGAGGGTCCGTCCACCGCATTCTCTCTTCCCTTCCCGTCGCGTGCGCGTAGGAGACAAGGCGATTCTTCTGACTACTTGCGGATGCCCAGCTTGGCGATGACTTCGCGATAGCGGTCAGTGTTGTTGGTCTTCAGGTAATCCAGCAGGCGACGGCGCTTGCTCACCAGCATCAGCAGGCCGCGGCGCGAGGCGTGATCCTTCGCGTGGGTCTTGAAGTGCTCGGTCAGCTCAGTGATGCGCGTGCTGAGGATCGCAATCTGCACTTCCGGGCTACCGGTGTCGGTATCATGCGTCCGAAAGCGCGTAATGATGTCGGTTTTCTTAGTAGGTGCCAGCACGGGTGTGCGCTACTCCTCAATTTCTCGAATTTCTAACTCAATACACTTCCTAAGTGTCTGCTGGAAGAATAACATGGATTGGTTTTCCAGAACACCCGGAGTTTGCTCTTACGGCTGCCGCTGGAGCCGCCGGAACAATCTTCGTCCAGCCCCTCATTCACAATAAATCAATGATTTACCCCGTCGTCACCCGCGGCTTCACGATCCCAAGCTGTTCGTAGACAGGCCGCATATCGCGCCGCATCCTGGCCATTTGCGTTACGAACCACGCCGAACCGGCCAGCACGCAGCTTCCCGTCAGCACCACCGTGCGCGGCGCGCCGAGGAGATGCGCCAGCCATCCGGCCAGCAGGCTTCCAAATGGAGCCATCCCCACAAAGGCCACCGTGTAATAGCTCATTACGCGGCCACGTTTGTCTTCGGGCACGAGCGTCTGAATGATCGTGTTGCTCGCCGTCATTCCCTGCATCATGCCGAATCCGACAACGGCCATCAGCACCAGCGAGAGCCACAGCCAGTGCGAGAGTCCGAAGCAGACCAGCCCCGCGCCGAAGAGCGACGCAGCAATGGGGATCATTTTCAACAGCCCTTTTACCGACTTGCGCAGCACCAGTGAAAGCGCCGACACCAGCGCACCGATACCCACCGCGCCCATCAGGAAACCCAGCGTATGCGGACCGCCGTGCAGCACCTGCGCCGCAAAGACCGGCATCAGCACCACGAAGGGCATGCCCATGATGCTCACCAGGCCGAAGAGCAGCAGAATCGTCCGCACCGGCACGAAAGTCGACACGTACTGCCAGCCTTCGCGTAATTGGTCGGCCATCGATGTTGCGGCTCGCTTCATCGCAGGCAGATTCACGCGCATCGCCAGCAGTGACGCGATCACGGCGATGTAGCTCACCCCGTCAATGAGGAAGCACCAGCCCTCGTTCGTGGCGGCAATCACCAGGCCCGCAAGCGACGGCCCAATCAGCCGCGCAAGATTGACCATCGAGGAATTGATTGCGATTGCATTCGAGAGGTCGGCTCGATCCTCGACCATCTGCACCATGAAGGACTGCCGCCCCGGCATATCGAATGCGTTGATGATTCCCTGGAAAGCGCTCAGCCAAAGCACTTCGTGAATGGTGATGCGATGCGTCAGAGTCAGCAAAGCCAGGGCGAGCGACTGCACCATCGCCAGCGACTGCGTCCATACCAGCACGGTGCGGCGCTCCATCCGGTCGACCAGCACACCCGCAAGCGGTGCCAGCAGGAAAGTCGGGATCTGCCCCATGAAGCTGACCGTGCCCAGCAGGAGCGCGGAATGCGTCAGCCGGTACACCAGCCACGAGGTCGCAATCCGCGTCATCCATGTGCCGATGAGCGAGATGCTCTGGCCGCCGAAGAACAGACGGAAGTTCCGGTGCCGCAGAGCCCTCCACGCGTGCGAGAAATCTTTTCCGGGCTTCGTCGTATCGCTCGTTGCTGCTTCAGCCAAGCCAGCCATCCTTCCCTAGGATCGTCTCTTCTATTCTCGACGACGATCCCCGTAAGGAAAAGGCCGCAGCAGCTCCAGCTCTAGTTGTCTGCTTTCCCGAAAGGACGCAGCCGCAGGAACACGACGACTCCCATGGGATCCGAACCATAGATCGGCTCCAGCCGCGAGCCGACGGTGTATGCCGTCACCTGCGCGCCCAGCGCCGTCCGCATATGCGGCAGGTTGCCGAGGTCGCGGTCATAGCCGAAGGTGTAGGCCTGCACGCGACCGGCCGGCTCTTCGACAAACCCCGCGGGCAGCGGATTTTCTCCAAGCAGCAGTTCGCTGGTGCGATCCACGTCCTCCATGCGCGTAAACGCATAGTTGCGATCCCGGAAGCGCAGCGTCGACTCCAGCAGATAGCTGTTTTCAGGATGCCCCGGGCCCACATCATGCGTATGCCCCCAGGCCACGGTCGAGGCCAGATTGGATGTCTTGCTGAAAGCCTTGTTCCACATGATGGAGGCCGTCATACGTTTCTGGTCTTCTGTCGGGAAAAGCTGCTCCGGACTGTGCAGGCGGCCATAAGAGAACTGTCCGCTCCAGTTTTCGGTCGGCGCAACCGTCAGCCGCGTCGACCAGGAGTCGATCGCGCCCTGCTGCACCTGCCAGCGATGCTCGTTCGGCTCACGTCCGTGAAATCCGCTCGCCTCGAGCAGGACCCAGCGGTGCGTCAGGCCAACCGTCACCACGTCGTCGGAGATATGCGTCGAGTCCTCCTGGTGATGGCCAAGCGTTCCCACCGGATCTTCAAAAGCCGAGGCGCGATGCGGATAAGCCGTTGGCCCAATCGCGGGATCTCCTACAGGAGCGGCATAAAACGAGAGCAGCGTCTTCTCGTTCAACCGCCAGTCGTAGAGCGCTGCAAACTCCATCACAAAGTCGTGCGGATGCTGCCCGTCCGCGATCGGCTTCCCGTATGCGGTCTCCCCCTGCTGAAAGAGGAGCGGATACTGCCGGTCCGTCACTGTCGCGGGCTCCAGGCTGAACATGCTGCGCAGTGTCAGCTCTCCAGGCCCCCACTGCCGCTGCGCCATCGGCATGAACCAGTTCGTCGAAAACAGCTTGTCCCCGCCGCGCACGCTGGTCTGCTGCGTGTCGGCAACAAAGACATTGGCATGGAACATCAACATCCAGTTGCCGCGCATGGTCATCAGCATCGGGGCCGGCGTCGAGCCTGGTTCAAGGCTCGTGCCGGAGGATGCGTGCGCCTCGACAGTCTTCGCCAGTCCGGTCACCTTCGGTCCCATCTGCATCTCCATGCCCGTATCCCCGCCTTTGTCTTTCTCCATAGGCATCTGCATGGGCATGTTCATGGACTGCCCCGCAGGCATCGACATACCGGGCATCGAATCCATTTGCTGCGCGTGCGCAGCTGCTGAGGACAGCGCAATCGCCGTCGTCAGAATCGCCATCGTGTGTGGCTTCACTTCCATCTCCTCGCGTTCAAACCAATGACACACGGCCGCACACGGCGGGCCGCTCCGTCAACAGGCGAAGAGAAGGATCAGATTCGAAGAGGAATAGTCGGAGGAGAAGCGACTCGTGGAGGCCCGGCGTCAGCCGCCAGCAGGCGCACACCAGTCAGCGCGGACGCAGGCGCGATCGTCGCAATCGGCATCAGCGCGACAGCCAAGTCGGAAGCGGCCCGCACGTTGCGCGCCTCTTCCTTCATGGTGTGATGGCAATCGCTGGCGTGGATCGCCTGCACGCCGGGCTTGTTGCCTGCATGTGCGCAGCAGGCATGGCCAGCATGCATGGCCTGTTCTGTGAGCGCAGGTACGCAGCTTGCCTCGCAGACGTTCGACGCCAGCGATGCCATCACCAGCATCACCGCCATCAGCCACGTCATACTCAGCCGCTTGCTCATTCTCTCCATCTTAGCCTGTGGCGGTCCTAGGGTGTATCGACATATTCGATACACCCTAATGGACCGCCACTTCCGTCTTGGCTCCAGCGCGCGGATTGTTTTTCCGCAGCAAAAACGCAGTTGGAATCAGCAGAATCGACGCACCGCACAGGATGTAGAAGACATCGACGTACGCCAGTGTCTGCGACTGCGAAAGCAGCTGGTTGTAGATTCTTCCTTGCGCCAGTTGGTTCGCATTGGCTGCGCCGTTATGGCCGGTAAAGAAGCCCGTCAGCTGATTCACGCGTTGCTGGAAGGGCGCGCTCGAGGGCGTCAGGTACTTGAGCAGTTGGTTCTGGTGGAAGTAACCTCGCTCGGTCACAGCCGCATTCGTCAACGAGATCAGGATGCTGCCCCCGATATTGCGCACGAAGTTGATGAGACCGGAGATCTGGTTACTCTTCTCGCGCGGCAGCCCGAAGTACGCCGCCGTCGTCACCGAGATGAAGACGAACGGAATCGGCGCCACCTGCGCTACGCGCAGCCACGAAGACGTCTTGAAGCTCAGCCCCAGGTTCAGGAAGGTCGCGCTCAGAAAGTAGGAAAGAGCGAAAAAGATGAAGCCGCAGGCGATGATGTTGCGCGCCGGGAAGCGTCCCACAGCCTGCCCGGCAAAAGGCATCACGAAGATAAGCGCCAATCCACCGCCCGAGAGGGAAAGTCCCGCCCAGGTCGCCGTATAGCCAAGCTCCGATTGCAGAAACTGCGGCTGCAAGACTGTCGTGGCATTCAGCAGGCCGCCGGTCAGCATCATCAACAGGCAGCAGATCGCAAAGTTCGACTGTTTGAAGAGCTTCAGATCCATGAGCGGGTTCTTGGCGCGCCACTCCCAGATCAGCAAGGCCACAAACGAGATCACGAAGGCGATGGCAAAGCCCACGATGAAATGCGAGCCGAACCAGTCTTTCTCCTCGCCCTTGTCGAGACCGATCTGCAATGCACCCATCGAGACAACCAGGAGACCGAGACCAACGTAGTCAAGCTTGAAGAGATTATCCCGGTGCGCCTTCGACCACGGCGGATCTTCCACCAGTCTCTGGGTCAGGATGAATGCCAGGATGCCGACGGGAATATTGATATAGAAGATCCAGTGCCAGCTGTAATTGTCAGTAATCCAGCCGCCCAGCGTCGGTCCGATGGAGGGCGCCAGCACGGCCACCAGTCCATAAAGCGAGAACGCCAGTCCTCGTTGAGCCGGTTCGAAGGAATCGGCCATGATCGCCTGCGCCATCGGCTGCAGGCCACCGCCGCCCGCTCCCTGCATAATCCGAAACAGCAGCAGTAGCGGCAGTGAAGGAGCGAGTCCGCACAGAAGCGAGCTGATCGTGAAGATCGTGATGCAGAGCATGAAGAAGTTCTTGCGCCCGATCACGCTCGCTGCCCAGCCGCCCATCGGCAGAACCACGGCGTTGGCTACCAGGTAGGCTGTCAGAACCCAGGTGCTCTCGTCCTGGCTTGCGCCCAGATTGCCGGCGATATGCGGCAACGCCACGTTCGCAATCGAGGTATCGAGCACCTCCATGAACGCCGCCATCGCCACAGTGGCGGCAATGATCCATGGGTTGACGCGTGGGTGCCACTTTTCCTCTGCCGCAGCCGTTGCCGTCGAACTCGCCATGTCCCTCCGCGGCCGCGGTCTCTTCCCGTCATTCCGGGAGGCGCGTGCCGTTCCTGTCCTTAAGTCAGAATCACATGACTAGATGCGTGGCGGAAGAAGGAAGACGCCGAAATGGCTCTGGATTATCAATAAAAACACCCGTGCACAGAGCAGCCAACCGGGGAGGCGCATCCCTGCGCCACCCCGGGATGAGATCTACAACAGGTGCTCTTTAAGAAAAGCCAGCGAGCGCTCACGCGCCAGTGCAGCCGAGCGCGGCTCAAAGCTGGGCTTCTGGTCACAGTTGAAGCCGTGACCAGCCTCGTAGAGATAGATCGGCACCTCCGGATGGGCCGCCGCGATCTTCGCCCGCTGTTCTTCGGGAATGTGATCATCCTTCGAGCCGAAGTGCAGGATCACCGGAGCCTTCAGTACAGCGTCGGCCGATTTCGCAATCATGCCACCGTAATAGCCCACCGCTGCATCGACCGTGCCGCGCACAGCAGCCAGCCACGCAATCGACCCGCCCAGGCAGTAGCCGACGATACCGGTTTTCTTTTGCGTCTCGGCGCGCGCGTAGGCAACCGCTGCATCCGTGTCCAGATTCATCGCCTCGATGCCGATCTTCGGCATGAAGCTCAACGCCTTCTCGCGATCGCTGCCGTCGTACTTCAGCTCCACGCCACGCTCGACGCGATCGAACAGCGCCGGAGCCACGGCCAGGAAACCGGCCTTCGCGTATTGATCCGTCACGTTGCGGATATGCTGATTCACCCCGAAAATTTCCTGAATGATGACCAGGCCGGCGATCGGCTCGCCTTCCGGCCTCGCCACGTAAGCACCCAGTGCATGCCCGTCCGAGGCCTTCAGCGTTACAAACTCACCCATAGTTTCTCCATCTCGGATTTGTACTGCCCTCACCTAGACGAACTGCTCCCGGGCTGAGCCGCACGGTTTTACTGGCCCGGTGGAGAGGTAGCGCTCCCAACTGCAGGATTATTCGTAAGCGACCAGTAACTGTCACGCGCGACCACACGCGCGCCGTAATCCGCGGTCAGCTGCACCTCGAGCACATGCATCCCCGGCGTTCCATCGGTCGGATGGAAACTCAGCACATAGCGATTGCCGGCATGCGAGGCCTCGTCGTGCACTGCTTTCTCGAAGGCCTTGTCCTTGTTGAAGAACGCATACTCGCCGCCGCTCAACTGGGCCAGCGTCTTGGGCGCATTCTTCTTCATAGCGTTGGCGGCCATCAGGAAAGGCTCCAGCAGGCTGCCTCCCCCATTTCCCTTGCCCCACTCACGCAGGTGAGAGGCTGCCGGGGAGAATGCAAGGCTTAGCACGAGCGTGTTCGTCTCACCCACGCGCTGTACAACCTCTGGGATGGTGATGTGCCGGCTGCCATGGTCTCGTGTCTCACTGATCAGCAACAGAACGCGCCGCCGCGTATCCGGCTGGCGGGCCAGCAGGTTCAGCGAGTAGCCCACCGCATCGAGGATCGCCGCGCTGCCGTCACCCGGCCCCATGCTCACCAACTGCCGCCGCACCCGCGTCGAGTCCTCAGAGAAATCGCTCATCAGGCTTGGCCGCGAATCAAAGGTCACCAGCGCGGCCTGGCTCTGCGGTGAGCCGAGGAAGTAGTCCAGCAGCGGCCCCAGCCTTGCCACCTTGTCGAATTCGAGCGACGAGTCCCGTCCCCGCTCCACGCAAATCACCAGCGAGACCGGCTGCGTATCCATGTCTTCTTCAAGATGAACCTGCTGCCGCACGCCGTTATCGAAAACGGCAAAATCCTTCGCCTGCAGCCCGTAGATGACTTCGCCCGAATGCTTTTTCTCGACCAGCGTCGGCACCAGCACCACGGTCGAGGTCACCCGGATCACCGGGTCCTGGTAGTCCTTGTCACTGAGCATCGGCTTGGCCGCGGCATTCACCGGCGGAGCCGATGGCTGGACAGGCGGAGGTGGAGGCAGAGAGGTTGGCGGCTGCGCCGGTTCGCCCGGAAACGGCTCCTGCGCAAAGCCTGTCGCCGGCAAAGAAAGGCAGCCGGCCACGCAGATACACCCAAAAACGATCGAGAGAAAGGACTTCATCACAAGAAATAAGACACAAATAGGACGTAAAAGCCGCCCCGCAGGTCTCCTCCCATCCTCTCATCGGATGTGGGAAACCCCATTATTGTGGTGTCACCTTGGGTGGAGCGGTCACCGGGGTGAACGGTGCATAGGTGTCGCCGGGCACGGACTTGGGAGCAGCCACGGTACCTGCGGCAGGGGCCGAACCCGCCGCCTGCGTGCCGGCGACC
>NZ_JASGFD010000051.1:0-32521 GCF_047605705.1 Silvibacterium sp.
CTTGACCGCCTGGGCCGGGGTCGCGGAGGTGAGCTGGTAGTGCTCGTCGGCTCCAATACCGAGGATGCGTACCGCCGTATCGCCCGGCTCGGGTGTGGGCAGCGTAGTCGCTACGGCATTGGTCTTGCGCAGCTGATCGAAGCTGACCGTGTGGCTTACCGAGCGGGTAAATCCGGAGGAAGCCAGCGCCAGCGCCGGCGCGAGCTCGGCCAGGATGCGATCCCACTCGTCCGAGGTGGCGGAAGCAGGCACGGGCAGCACGTTCGCGCCTGCGCGCAGGATAGCCAGAGCGGTAGCAGCAGCTTCCGCCGTAGGTTCTACGCGAAGGGCGACGGTCTTTCCACGGGAAACGCCTCGTGTGGCAAGCGCAGAGGCGATCCGCACACTTTCGCCTTGCAGGCTCTTCCAGGAGGTGGTTTGCGCTCCGCTGGTGAAGGCAGTTGCATCACGAAGCTGCTCCGCCACGCGGTCGAACTGCTCGATCAGCGAACTCACGGCAGGCGCAGGGAAAACTTCGCCGCGTCCGGCCTCGATCAGTACACTCTCCTCGGCGGGAGAAATCAGCGGCAGAGCCGAAATGCGCAGGCGGCTGTCTGTGCACACCGCATCCACACAGCGGATAAACGCCGCGATGAACGTGCGGATGCGCTCCGGGGTGAAGAGATCGGTGTTGTACTCGATCTGCACGCGCGGCCCTTCGGCGCGCTCGACCACGCTCACCAGCATGTCGAAGTTCACGCCGCCGCTCACCGAGGGGCGGGGAACAATCTTCAACCCGTCGCCAGCCTGCTGCGGCTGCATGAAGGCCCGCTGGTAGACGAAGTACACCTGCAGAAACTGCGAAGTCGCGCCGGTAAGCTCCAGCTGGAACTCTTCCATCAGCCGGGAGAAGGGCAGATCCTGGTGGGCGTAGGCTTCGCCGCTCCACACGATCACCCGCTCGAGCAGCTCCTTGAAGGTCGGATCCTGCTCCACCCCTGCAAGGATCACCTGCGGGTTGGCAAAACGGCCGACGACATCTTCCATCCCCGGTTGTGTGCGGTTCGCAATGCTCGAACCAAGCAGGAATGCATCCTGCCCCGTGTAGCGTGCGAGCACGCCTTCGAATACCGCCAGCAGCACCTGGTGCATGGTGGCGTCATGGCTGCGGCAGAATGCCTTGATGCGCGCATTGAGCTCCGGCGAGATCAGCTCGGACTCAATGTGTCCCGGGCCGTCCTTGCGTGCGGAGCGCGGATAGTCCGTCGGCAGGTCAAGCGCCGGAACGTTGCGGCGGATCTGTTCCTTCCAGAAGGCCAGCGCCTTTTCGGCGTCTTCGGTCTCGAGCCAGCTCTTTTGCCACTCGGTGAAGTCGGCGAACTGGAAGGGCAGGTCGTTGAGATGAGGAGTATGGCCGCTGCTGAGCGCCGCATAGAACTCAGCGAAATCGCGCACCAGCACACCATTCGACCATCCATCGCAAACGCTGTGATGAATGGTGAAGGCCAGGAAGTGCTGCGTGTCGCTGACATGTACGAGGCGTGTCAGAAAGACGGGCCCTGTAGCCAGGTCGATACGCACGTGGCTGTGCTCGAGGATCGCCTTCTCGGCAGCCGCAACGCGCTCGCTCTCAGGCAGCGCACGGACGTCGGTGACGGCGAAGCCGAAGCTCGGTTCCTCTGCGATCACCTGCAGCAGGTTGCCGTTGACCATGCGGAAGGTGGTGCGCAGCGCCTCATGGCGAGCGGTCAGTTCATAGATCGCCTGCTCCGCGAACGCGTCTTCCACCCGGCCTTCGAGCCGGAAGGCGATGGCCATGTTCGAGGCGGTGGATTCAGGGTCCACCTGGTCGAGGATCCAGTACCGATGCTGTTCGAGGCTGGCCGGGAAGACATAGACGTCTTCACCGGCCTCGAACGGCTCTCCCCCTGGTTGTTCCATGCTGCTTTCGGCCTGCTGCAAACTCAATTCCTTTTCTGTCGAAACGATCTCTCCCATGTGCGCACCCATATCCCCTACTGCAGTGAGGTGAGCTTCTGACGGCGCTGGGCGCGGGGAATAGCCTGGATACCACCGGCTTTCTTCGCGCCAGCCTCTGCACCCGTCTCCTGAAGTTCAGAGGTGGGTAGATGCTCGCAGATGGCCGCGATCGTCTTGTACTGGAAGAAGTCGCGCGCTGTCACGGCCAATCCGCTCTGATTTGCCATGGTTGTCATGCGGAAGATCAACAGGGAATCGCCGCCGACCTCGAAGACACTGTCCTCCACACTCACCTGGTCGAGGCCAAGAGCCTTCTGCCAGATGCCGGCGAGCGTCTCCTCCTGCGCATTGCGCGGAGCGACGATCGCCTTGCGGCGCAGCATCTGCTCGGCCACCGGCGCGGGCAGCGCGCGGCGATCGACCTTGCCGTTCAGCGTGCGCGGGAAGCTTTCGAGGAGCATGATCGCTGCCGGCCGCATGTAGTCGGGCAGCTGTTCCTCAAGCCGCAGGCGAAGCTGCTGCGTGAGTTCTGCCGCCTCGCTCGAGCCGGCCGGAATGCTCTCGGTCGGAATCACATAGGCGACCAGCCGCTTGTCACCCGGCAGATCGTGCGGAGAGACCCAGTCGGTGCGGACAGCCACGACCGCGGAGCGGACCGAGGGCGACTGTTCGAGCGCATATTCGATTTCGCCAAGCTCGATGCGATAGCCGCGAATCTTTACCTGCGTATCGGCGCGGCCAAAGAATTCGATCGTGCCGTCAGGGCGGTAGCGGGCGAGATCACCGGTGCGATAGAGCCTTTCCGTCACGCCGCCCGCGAAGGTGTGTTCGACAAACTTTGCCGCCGTCTGCTCCGGCGCGTTGAGATAACCCTGCGCCAGTCCGTCACCTGCAGCATAAAGCTCGCCGACAACGCCGACGGGCACCGGATTGAGGCGGCTGTCGACGATGTAAACGCGGGTGTTGTTGATCGGGCGCCCGATCGGCACATTCCCCTGCGCCGTGCTCTCGAGAGAAATCGGATGGCAGCACGTGAAGGTGGTGTTCTCGGTGGGGCCATAGCCGTTGATGAGCTTCAGGTGCGGCAGCTCAGTGAGCACACGGCGTACATGCGTCAGCGAGAGCGAGTCGCCGCCGGCCAGCAGCTGGCGCAGCGGGCGCAGGATCTCGAGATACTCGGTCGCGACCAGATGGAAGAGCGCGGCGGTGAGCCACAGCGTGGTCACGCCGTTGGCGGCGATCAGGCGGCCGATGTCTTCCGGCGTAACGCGCTCGCCGATAGCGATCACCAGCTTCGCACCGTTGAGCAGCGCACCCCAGATTTCGAAGGTCGAGGCATCGAAGGAGAGCGGCGCGAGCTGCAGAAAGACTTCATCGGCGCCGAAGCTCGCGAAGTGGTTGTTCAGCACCAGGCGCGTTACCGCGCGCTGCGGCACCAGCACTCCCTTGGGATTGCCGGTCGAGCCCGAGGTGTACATCACATACGCCAGGTCGTCGGCCGAGCCCTCATACGCAAGGTTGCTGGTCTCTTCCAGCGCAATGGCTGCCCAGTCGGCGTCGAGCTGGATGAGGTTTACACCCAGTTCCGGCAGCTTGGCGGCGGTGGCGCGGTTCGTCAGCAGCACCGGAGCCGAAGAATCCTCGATGAGGAACTTGAGGCGCGCCGCCGGGTGGCTCGGATCGACAGGCACAAAGGCCGCGCCGGTCTTGAGCACCGCCAGCAGGCTTACAATCACCTCCGGCGAGCGCGGCAGGCTCATCGCCACGCGCGTTCCCGGCTTCACCCCGGACCGGCGAAGGAAGTTCGCAACCTGGTTGGCCTTCTCATTCAGCTCCGCATACGTAAAGCTGTGCTGGTCGCTTACCACAGCTGTTGCGTTCGGAGTCTTCTCCGCCTGTAGTTCGAAAAGGCGATGGATCGAGGCGTGACGCGGATATTCCGTGGCCGTGCGGTTCCATTCGACAAGAATCTGATGGCTCTGCTCGGCGGTCAGCAGGGGAATCTCGGTCGACGGCTTCGCCGGGTCCGCGATGAATGCTCCGAGGATTGCTTCAAGATGGCCGAACCAGCGGGCAATCGTCGTTTCGTCGAAGAGATCGGTGTTGTAATCGCACTCCAGCCAGATCTCGCCGCCGCGATCGACGAAGTTGAAGAAAACATCCATGTTCACGAATGCCTTCGGATTGCCGAAGACATCCACATGCAGGCCGTCGAAGGCGAGCTGCGCGCCCACCTGCTCCACGTTCACCTGGAACTCGATCAGCGGCAGCCGCGAGGGGTCGGAGGGAATCTTCAGGCGGCGCAGCAGCGTGCCGTAGGTATAGTCCTGGTGATCGTAGGCGTCGAGCAGTGTCGAGCGCGTCTTCTTGACGAACTGCGCAAAGGGCTGGTCGGCGGTGAAGCGGCTGCGGATGGGCAGGAAGTTCACCCCATGCGCGATCAGCGTGCCGCCGTTCTCGGCCTTGGACTGGCCTGCCATCGGGATGCCGAGAACGATATCGTCCTGCTCCGTCAGGCGATGCACCAGCAGCGCGGTCGAGGCGAGTAGCGTGGCAAAGAGCGTGCTGCCCTGCTTCGCGCCGGCCTTGCGAACGCCGGCTGCCAACTCCGTGGGAATCACAAAGCGCTTGCTTGCTCCGCGATTGGTACGCAGCGCCGAGCGCGGACGATCCGTGGGCAGCTGCAGCGCCGAGGGCACCGTCTCGAACTGGCTGAGCCAGAAGGCCTCGGCGGTGTTCTGCGCCGCGTTGCGGCGGGCATACTCTGTGAAGCGAAGCGCGGGCGCGAGCGTATGCGCGCGGCCGGTGAGGCGCGCGTTATAGAGCTCGCTCAACTCGTTGTAGAAGACGTTCGTGGACCAGCCGTCGAAGACGATGTGGTGCGCCGTCAGCACGAAGCGGTATTCACTGTCATGGAGCTTGACGAGACGCGCGCGGAAGAGCGGTCCCTCGCTCAGATCGAATGGCGTCGAGGCTTCCTGGCGGATCAGCTCGGCCAGCGTGCGGGCCTGTTCTGCCGCCGCCTGCGAGCTCAGGTCCTCTTCGAGCAGTGGCAGCTCGACATTAGGTTCGATGACCGCTTTTTCCGTGGCCATGTCGATGTGCAGCCGCAGCGACTCATGCCGCTGGACCAGGTCACCGAGCGCTGCGGCGAAGGCATCGACGTTCAGCCCTCCCTTCAGCACCAGGGATGTGGATTCGTTAAAGGCGCAGTTGGCCTCGTTACCGAGTTGAGTGCCCAATAGGATCTCCCGTTGTTCCTCGGTGATGGGAACAATCTGGATATCGGTCGCAGGCTCAGCACTCGAGAGCGGAGACGAGGGCGAGAGAACAGCATGTGCCGCAACAGCGTGCGTGGTGGAAGACGAACCGTCAGCAACGGCCGCAGGGGAGGAAGTGGGCGCGGAGTTCGGCAGTGCCTGTCCTTCGCGCATTTCTTCGAGGCTGGCGCGAAACGCCTGGCGCACGAAGTCGAAATCTTCTTCGCTATGCGCCGTGGTCAGGAAGCACGGGAAACCTTCCTGGATGTGCAAACCCTTTTCGCGCAGATGGAAGTGCAGCATGCGGCTGAGGAACGGCTCAGTCGAAACCGGCAGATAGAACCATGACGAATAGGTCTCGATTGCGGAAGGCAGCGAGAACTCGGTGAACATCGCCCGCAGGTCGCCGACCAGCGCCGAGGTCTTCTTCGCGACCGACTCCTGCAGCGACGGACCGGCAGCCTTCAGATGCTCGAGGCTGGCACGTACCGCGGCCATCGCCATCGGATGGCGCATGAAAGTGCCGGCGTAGAAGGTCACTCCAGTCTCCGGGAACGACGCGTCGCCATACTGCCAAGGGCCACCGTCCAGGGCGTTCATAAACTCGGCGCGTCCGGCGAGTACGCCCACCGGCAGACCGCCGGCGACGACCTTGCCGTAAGTAGCCATATCGGCCTTGATGCCGAACACCGCCTGCAGGCCGCCCGGATGGGTACGGAAGCCGGTCACGACCTCGTCAAAGATCAGCGCCGAGCCGCTCTGCGCAGTAATGCGGCGAACCTCGCGCAGGAACTCGACCGGGCGCAGCTCGGGATGGCGGCTCTGGATCGGCTCGACCAGCACCGCGGCAATCTCATCGGCACGCTGGCGGATGATCTCGAGGGCCTCGTCCGAACCGTAATCGAGAACCAGCATGTTCGCGACACTCTCGCGCGGAATGCCAGGGGCGATCGGCACCGTACGCTTGCCCGCAGCCTTTACGAGCACTTCGTCGAAGCTGCCGTGATAGTCGCCGCCGAAGACGACGACCAGGTTGCGGCCGGTCACCGTGCGGGCCAGGCGCATCGCGCCCATTACCGCCTCAGAGCCGGTGTTGCAGAAGGTCACGCGCTCCATGCCGGTCAGCTCACGGACCAGCTCCGAGCAGATGCCCGCCAGCTCGGTCTGAGGGCCGATAGGAAAGCCCAGCTCCATCTGGTTGCGGACCGCCTCGAGCAGCCAGTCCGGCGAGTGGCCGTAAAGGATGGCGCCGTAGCCATTCAGGATGTCGACGTAGCGGTTGCCGTTCTTGTCCCACAGATAGGCGCCCTTGGCGCGATCGACCACCAGCGGGTAGATCAATTCCTTGATCTGCTGATGGAAGCCAGAGACCACGCGGCCGTCGGCAAAGGACGTGCGATGTGCCTGCGTGAACTCCTTCGATGCCGCCGTGCGCTGGTTATAGCGGGCAATCAGCTTGTCGAGATAAGCGCGCTGCGTTGGATTGAAGCCCTGATCGGTGCCGCGCTGAATCGGCTTGAAGGGCACGAAGACCGGCTTCTGCGGCGCGGCTTCGGCTTCTACCACCTTGGCCGCGACCGGCGCGGGCGTGGCGTGCGAAGCAGAAGCTGCAGGCGCTGCGGCAACAGGCTGAGGAGCGGGAGCTGCTACCGGCGCAGGGAGCACAGGTGCAGGAATCACAGCCGGAGCTGCACTAGCGACCGGTGCTGCGCCGGCCAGCGCGGCGATCTGCTGCTGGAAAAGATGCGAGAGCGCCTGTGTCTGCGCGGCAAAGAGCGCCTGCAAGCCAGAGCCATCGGCGATGGGCGCGGCAAAGCTCGTCACTGGGGCCGCGACAGGAGCAAACACCGGCGCAGCAGCTGCGGCAATCGGGGCCGGGGCTGCTGCTACAACCGGAGCGACGGGCGCTGCGGCTGCTTGCGGCTTGAGCTCAGCCGGAGTCTTCTCGTCGAGATGCGCCACCAGCGCGTCGATCGTCGAGTAGTCCTCCATGATCTGGCGGAAGGTCAGTTTTACTTTGTACTTCTGCTGGATGGATTGCGTCAGCTGCGTGAGGAAGAGCGAGTCGAAGCCGAGTTCGAAGAAGGAGGCGCTGGTATCGGCGCCGGCGAGTTCCACGCCTGAGAGATCGGAGATCAGCGCGATCAGCGCATCGAGCATGGGGCTGGCGGAGGCAGACGAAGCGTGCATAGGAGAAACCTCAGGGGGTACAGCCGAAATTGCGCTGCCGACTTCGTACGAGGCCGGTCTCTGTGGACCTTGTGCCTGCGGCTGCGGGGACTGACTGCGTATGGGAGCGACCCAGTACGGCTTGCGCTCAAAAGGATAGGTGGGGAGGAGCGTGCGATGCCGCCGCTCGCTTTCGTGAAATTTGTTCCAGCTGGGTACGACGCCGGCGAGCCAGAGGCGACCGACTGCCGACTGCATGGCTGCTTCACCGCGAACGCCGTCCTTGAGACCGGCCTGCGAGGCAATCACTGCATGCCCACCGCTATTCCCGCTGCTACTTCCGACGATCTGCCGCGCGAGTTGCACCAGCGTCTCCGCAGGGCCGACTTCGAGGAAGACACGTTCCGGAGTCTTCGCCGCTTCGGCAATCGCATCGGCGAAGCGCACGGTGCCCCGCAGCTGGCGCGTCCAGTAAGCGGGATCGGCGACATCGGCTTCGGTGAGCAGGTTGCCGTGCACAGTCGAGATTACGGGAATTTGCGGAGCCGAGAACTTGATCCCGGTCAGGAATGCGGCGAAGGGCGCGAGCGCCGCATCGACCATGCGGCTGTGGAATGCATGCGAGGTGATCAGGCGCCGATGCACGATCTGCGCCGCGTCGAGCTTCGCGATGAAGGCGACAATCGCCTCATCCGTGCCCGAGACCACGCACAGCTGCGGCCCATTGACTGCGGCCATATCGAGCGCCAGCTCCAGAGCCTCGGTCATCAGCGTACGCACGCGATCTTCAGGCGCGCGCACCGTGAGCATGCTGCCGTGTGGCATCTGCTGCATCAGGCGGCTGCGCGTGGCGATCATCTTCAGCGCATCGTCGAGTGAAACGGATCCTGCAAGGCAGAGCGCGACATATTCGCCGACGCTATGGCCGACCATGGCTGCAGGTTCGATACCCCACGAGAGCCACAGCTGCGCCAGTGCATACTCCACGGCAAAGATCGCCGGCTGCGCGCGCTCGGTCTGGTTCAGCCGCGCCGCTGCCTCCGGCGTTTCTACTGCCGGATAGATCACATCGATCAGCCGCTCGCCAAGCAGTGGTTCGAGCTTGCTGCTGCACGTTTCGAGAGCAGCGCGGAAGACAGGCTCGGTCTCATAGAGGCCGCGAGCCATATTCAACGTCTGCACCCCCTGACCGGGGAAGCAGAAGACCACGTCAGGGCGACCGAGCTTGCGCTCTTCGCGCAGAACGCGCTTGCTCGACGTGTCGTTCAGCGTCGCAATCGCATCTTCAATGGACGAAACAACCAGCGCGGCGCGATGAGCAAAGCGGCTGCGTCCGGCCTGCAGCGTCCATGCCGCGTCGGCCAGGTTGATTTCCGGATGCTTCGCAAAGAACTCCGCCAGTCCGGATCGCATCGTCTCGAGCGCAGTCGGCGTCTTTGCCGACCACACCAGCAGCTGGTCGCGCCGGCCTTCGCTCGTTGCCGGAAGAACAGGAGGCTCTTCGACGATCACATGCGCGTTGGTGCCGCCGATGCCGAAAGCGCTCACACCGGCGCGTAGAGGAATGCCCTGAGGGGCCCAGGGTCTGTCTTCTTTTGCGATGGTGAAGGGCGAATCCTCAAGTTCGAGATTCGGATTCGGCGCTTCATAATGCAGAAGCTTCGGGATGCGCCGGTTTTCGATCTGCAGCACTGTCTTGATCAGTCCGGTCGCGCCTGCCGCCACATCGAGATGGCCGACATTCGACTTCGCCGTGCCGATCGAGCAGAAGGCCCGCGCATCGGTCTTCCTGCGGAATGCCTTGGTGAGTGCTGCGACCTCGATGGGATCGCCGAGCGGCGTCGCCGTGCCATGCGCCTCGATGTACGTAATCGTCTCGGGATCGACGCCGGCCATTTGCTGCGCGCGGGCAATCACCTCGCTCTGGCCTTCAATGCCGGGAGCGGTGTAGCCCACTTTGGCCGCGCCGTCGTTGTTGATGGCGAAGCCGCGAATCACCGCGAGCACCTGATCACCGTCGGCTACTGCATCGCTGAGGCGTTTGAGCAGAACCACACCGGCGCCATGCCCAAAGATCGTTCCGCTGGCCTTCGCATCAAAGGGGCGGCAGTGCCCATCGAGCGAAGCCAGTCCGCCTTCCTGCGGCAGATAGCCGCGATGCAGCGGGAAGGTGACCGAGACCGCGCCCGCCAGCGCCATGTCGCAGCCGCCGGTCATCAGACTCTGGCAGGCCTGGCTCACCGCAACGAGCGAGGTCGAGCAGGCAGTCTGCACCGCGATGCTCGGTCCCTTGAGATTGAGCTTGTAGCTGATGCGTGTGGGCAGGAAATCCTTGTCGTTGCCCAGCATCGTCGTATAGCCGCCGGTCTGGTATCCGCCGGTAAAGCTCTCGAGGTATTCGCGCCCCGTCGCCAGATTCTGCATGAAGTAGGTGTTCATGCTGCATCCGGCAAAGACGCCGACTGCGCCCGGTGTTGCGACTGGATCGTACCCCGCGCGCTCGAGCACCTCCCAGGCGCATTCGAGGAAGATGCGGTGCTGCGGGTCCATCAACTCGGCTTCCTTCGGATAGATGCCGAAGAAGCCCGCGTCGAAGCCCTTGACATCGCGCAGCAACGGCTTGGCCGCCACATAGGGCGCAAGCGATTCACCTTGCGGAATCGGGCTTTCGACTTCGTTCTGGTCGAAGAACGTGATCGACTCAACCCCATCGCACAGGTTCTGCCAGAATTCCTCGACAGAATCGGCACCAGGGAAACGCCCGGTCATGCCGATGATGGCAATGGCGTTGTCTTGAACAGGGGATTGCGGAGTCGCCTTCGCTTCTTCCGCCTGCGGAGCCTCTTCGCGCGGCGTCTCGCCTTCGGCCAGGGTTTCCATCAGCCTCGACGCCATGGCGCGCACGGTCGTGTGCTCGAAGACGGCGGAGGCCGGGAGCTTCACGGCAAATGTCTGATTCAGTTTCGAAAGAAGGCGCGTGGCGAGAAGGGATGTGCCGCCGAGGTCGAAGAAGTTATCCTCGCGTCCAACCTCCGGCAGCCCCAGCATTTGCTGCCAGAGGTTGGCCACTGCATCTTCCATGGCGCGTGCATCGCGCGGCCGAACGGCAGTGAAGCGGGGACTTCCCATATCGTCGAATCCAATCGCCATTGTTTGCGGTAAAACGGGAGATTGAGCCGGTTCATAGCCCGGCTTTTATTGCTTCATGTGATAACCAAGCTTAAGCGGTAATCCCGGCTGTGACTTCCCCCGAACGGGGTAGAGCGTCCGCCGAATAGTTACTCAGTCGTTAGTTACCCTTGCTGTGGAAGCTCACGGTCTCTGCCTGGTTTGGAGCCGTGCCGTTGAAATTTCCGGGCGCACCTACCGGCCTGTTCTGCGCCGGGCGCTGCGGACGCCAGCGCATATTGGCGCCACCCATGCGCGCCTCGAATTCCTTCAGATCGTCGCGGACATTGTCTTCCACACGCAACAGGCGCACCTTGTTGATGATGGCAGCCGCACCGCCCACATCCAGCCGCTCCATCAGCCGCGCCGCGCGCGTGACCCTGCGCTTGGTCGTGCGTCCCGCCTCGGCGACCAGGATCGTGACATCGGCGCAGCGGGCCAGGTACTCGCTCTCTGCGGAGATGAGGATCGGAGCCGCATCGATCAGGATGATCTCGTAGTCTTTCGAAAGCTCCTGGAACGCCCGGACAACATAACCGGAGAGCGGTGCCGACGGATTGGGCATCAGCTCCGCCATCAGCCGCGAGCGCTGCAGCTTTGCCTCTTCACTGGTCGGTCCATCTTCACCCGGCTTCGCGGATGCTGCGCCGTCTCCAGATGTTCCGTTCCCCGCGACTCCGTTTCCGGATACGTTGCCTGCATCGGGACCGATGGTCACATAAGCTACCGGCGCGGTGTGTCCCGAGGCGTCGATCGAGATCGTCTTCCGGCCTAACCGCGCCAGCGCGCTGCCCAGGTTTTCGACAATGGATGTCGTTCCGACGCCCGAATTGACCCCGGTGAAGACAAAGGTGCGCGCCCCGGCGACACGAATCGAGTGGTCGATGCCCGCTGCAAGCCTCAAGACGCATTCGTCATAGACCCGCTGGGTCACGTCGCTGTCATTCAGTAGCATGCCGATCGGCGCGAAGCCGAGTGCGCCCTCAAGGTCACCGCCGTTGTAAAGGTGGGGATCGAACAGGTCGCAAAGGACCGCGGCCAGGACGCCAAGTAGGATCGCCGCCGGAAAGAGCGCCGGCAGCATCTTTCTTTTCTTGTTCGGCTGGGGCCCGAGCGGCGGCAATGCAGGCGATGAAACATGAATCGGTCCCGCCGAGCTCTCTTCGAGTTCAAGGTCTCCGATGCGATTGTCTACCTCGCTAAAGCGGGCTTCCAGGCTGGTGATCTGCGTCGTCAGCTCTTGCGCACGCTGAAACTTCGGAGCTGCCGAGCTGGCCGCCCCGGTCGCGCTCTGCATGTCGCTCATCAGCTTGTTTTCGATCTGCGTCGTGCGGCTGACCTCAGCCGCGGCCTTTTGCCGCAGCCGCGCGGCAGCCTGCGAGCGGAGATCGTTCTGCAGAGTCTGCAGCGACTGGTCGATCTGAGCCAGCTGCGCTTCGGTGGTCTTACGCTCGGGGTTGATCGCAGTCTCTTTCGAGAGCTGGTCGACCAGGGTCACGCGCTTCTGCGCCAGGTTTGTTTTCTGTGCGACCAGCTGCGGATCGCTCTGGATGATTTCGTCGGCCGCCGCATCCAGCGAGGCGTTTGGCGTCGATCCGCTGCCGCTTTCAAGAGCCGAAAGCTGCGCCTCGGCCGCGATGCGATTGTCGCGCGCAGTGACGAGCTCGCCCCGCATGGCGCCGATCTGGCTGTCATACGGGTTCACACCGCCGGAAACGCTGGCCATCCCCAGGCTGCTGGTGATCGAGGCCTGTTCCTGGAGTTTCGCGTCGAGTTCCTTTTGAAGCTCGGCGCGATTCTGGCGCAAGGTCTCCAGGCTCTCATCGCGGCCGTAGAACTGTTCCTTCTTGGTGTCGTCGGTGAAGGTATTTGCCACCGCGTTCACTACGTCGGCCAGATGCTTCGGGTCATAGCCGGCGAGGGTGATACCCATTTCGTAGGTCTCACCGATGCGCTTCACTTCGAGTGAGCGCTGCAGGCGGTCTACGGCCGACTGTTCCGACTCGCCTGGAAACTTCCAGGCTCCCGCCGGCAGGCTGTCGATGGCCTTGGAGATGACGCTGTAATTCAGAATGGCCTGGGTCTTTTCCTGCATGTACGAGTCATAGGCCGCGTATTGTTGGCCCGGATCGAGATGCAGGGTGACCGGCGTGCTGGGTGCCACGTAGATCGAACTCGAGACCTCGTACATCGGCTTGCCGCGCAGCAGAAAGGCCAGCCCCAGACCAAGGGTGACCAGCGCCACGACTGAGGCCGTGACGGGGTGCAGGCGCAGGCTGCGCAGGACGTTAATCCGGATCATAGGCCCTTTGGAGGAGGGGCGAAGCGGCTGCTGCGGAGCAACCGGCGTGCTTCGTGGGTCTGCGGGATTGACCGGCGAGATGTACATGGATGAGTAGGTCCCTTGTTTTTGGTTCCCGGGCGAAGGACGGGGCGCCCGGGATGGGTCTTCAGTCAGGTGTCTGGTGCATCGGCCTTAAAGAAGAGCGCCGATTTCAACAATGGTTGCGGCCGGACCGAGTTTCTGCATGACGGAACCGACTTTCGAGAAACCACTGCGTGGAATGTAAATGGTGTCCCCTTCGTGCAGGGCGATCTCCTTGTCCCCGTTTGGCTTCATCATATCTTTGAAGCTGATGAGGGTCTTCTTCCCCGTCATCCCCGAAATGATGTAGATGTTCTTTCCGGCGTCCTCGGTCAGGCCGCCTGCCTCAGACAAAGCCAGGTGCAGGCTCAGATCCGGGGTGAGCTGGACCGGTCCCGGATTTCTCACTGAGCCCAGTACGGAGATCACCCGCTGCTTCTGTACCGGCACAAAAACAATGTCGTTGCGGTGAAGGCGCATGTTGATTAGCGGGCTGCCGGTTTCGATCAGCTGGCGGAGATCTACGTCCACTTTCACATCTTCCCCGCTGGGAGCATGGTAATAAACGGTGCAGTTGTCCGGAATGCCGTCCTTGCTCGTCGCGCTGGCCGAAAGTCCGGCTTTTGAGATAGCGCCCATGAGGGTCGGCGTGTCGTCGAAGCTGATCTGGCCGGGGTTCTTCACGTTGCCGAGAACCGTCACGTGGTTCGAGCCATATTTGTCGATGGCGACCGTCACCTGCAGAACATCCGTGTAGTACGGGGTGAGAGCCGTGCGGATGGCTTCGCCTGCGCCCAGCCGCGTCTTGTTGTTGACGTCAATGGCGCCAACGCTCTGCAGGGTGATCCGGCCGTCCGGACCGACGGTCTGCTTGCCGTTCAGCTCGGGATGGCCGGGAATCGTGATCGTGATATCGTCGCCGGGGCCAAGTTCATACTCGGCATTCGCCGCAGGTTCAAAGTCCTTGAGCAGCTTCTCCGGGCTTAACTTCAACTGCGGATCGGCTGGCTCGCCGGCATTTGGTCCGGCGCTCGCGGCACTGTTTGCCGTCGCCGGAGCGGTGCCCGCGGACTGCTGCGCATACGCCCCGCTCAGCAGGGCCGCCGGGAGGACAAGCAGCAGCGCCGTTTGCCGGATGGATTGAGGAAGATGGGAGAGTGTACTCACGGGAACAAAGCTCCGGTATTTTCCTTTCCCGGCGCTGCGCGTTCGTGCGGCACAGGCCGCCGGGAAGGGACTCATGGTTATCGGCCGGTACGAATCCATGCCGCCTGCGAATGTGAGGCGCGGATCAGGCGGGGGACCAGCCGGAATTTCCAAAGAATATAGAAGGGGGCCATCACCAGCAGGCGCAGGGTGCGGAAGAAATTCGGTCCCGCCCAGGCTGCCAGCAGTACGTGGGTAAGCACCAGGGCGAGCGAAAGCAGCCCATAGATGCGCGCCACGTGGAGCGGAATCAGGCTCACGGTAATCAGCGCCGAAACACCGAATGCCAGCGGAAGGCCGGCGACATCCATCAGTGGTTCGACCATCGAAAAGCGTCCGCGGGCAATCTCGCGCAACAGCGGCAGAGTCCACATCTTCGCCACCCGGATGCGTCCTCCTTCCCAGCGTGCCCGCTGCGAAACCTCGGCGGTTGTCGCTACCGGCAACTCGGCCGAAACGATCGCGTACTCGATAAAGCGGACGCGCTTATGGGCCTTGAGCAGGTGCAGGTGATACTCCAGATCCTCGACCAGCGAGAAGGCTTCATACGGAACCTCGCGCAGCGTCTTCGCCGTCAGCGCAAAGCCATTGCCGAGAATGCCGGAGGAAAGGCCAAGACGATCGCGGCCCATCGGGCGGATAAAGGTGAAGCCGCGGAAGGCGAGCGATGCCAGCCCGGAATTACCCTTTTCCGTCGTGCTCTTCATCTCGTAGCGGCACTGCAGCGCGTCGGCTCCTTCACTGAGAGCCTGGTGGATCATCGGCACAAAGTTGACCGAGACGGTCGAGTCGGCGTCGACCACCGCAACCGCATCGGCGCCGGCGGCCAGGGCCGCGGCAAAGCCGGTGCGCAGCGCGTGGCCTTTACCCTGAGCCTTGGGATCGTTATAGACCAGCACCTCGGCGCCCGCTTCCCGCGCCCGTTCTGCGGTTCCGTCGGTGCAGTTGTGCGCCACCACCAGGATTTGAGCTGCCTTGCCGGCCGAGGCCCGCAGGCTAGCCACGCAGCGGCCAACCAGCAATTCCTCGTCGTGAGCGGGTACGACTACCGTCAGACGCCCGAGCTTCTGGCTCGGGGACGACTGCGTTCGTCGGCGGGGTACGAACAGCGCCGACGTCACGATAAGCAGTTCCATCACCAAAGGCAAAGTCGCTGCAATCAGTACAACAGCGAGAAGTGAAAAGAAAATAATCATGAAAACCCAACCCCACGGGTGTTATTCGGGTACTGCTGCCTTCCGTTCCACATCTGACTGCCTTCTTCTGGGCCCGTATCGTGCGTTGCGGAAGCCCGGGCACTGTGTGGGGGTATAAGGCCAGTGCCGGGGCTGGAGGAAGAGCAAGCCGCTCGATTGTAAGCTGAAGCCAATCTCAGCTCAATGAACTTTGATAAGCCAGCCCGGTTTCTTCCACCGGAGCGGCGAAGGGTGCAGGCGTGTTGGCCGCGTTGACTTTGCGGCAGACATCCTGCAACAACTCGACACGTACCTGGACCGGGCTCTCCATGGGGCGGCCGTTCATCATGGGCTGGGCCGTATTCATCTGCCGCTGTTCGGCGCGCTCGGTGCGCTGCAGGGCATCGTTCACGCTGGAGGTCGTCATGAAGAGACCGGCCAGCCGCGAGCCGTTGATCAGGCGCTGCACATGGGGACGCATCTCCGCCAGCCAGAACTGGCTTCCGTGGGAGCGCAGGCCGGCGCCGATCGAGATCAGTGTGCCCAGGGCTTCCGGTCCGACATAGTGCGTCTGCGACAGGTTCAGCACCAGGTTCATGCCGCAGTTCACCGCATCTTCGGCGGCTACGCGGAATTCCTCGAGCGTCTCTCCTGAGAGATCGCCATAGATCGAAATCACCGAAGTGTTTCCCGACTGATCGGCAAAGATGCCGGCGCGGGTACGATGACGAGGCTGCATTGCCATCGCCATATACTGCTGCGGCATGTAGCGGGCAAAGCCCATCGCGTCGCCGAAGTAGCGATGCGCCAGCCGTCCAGGCTCCTGCAGCATGCGGTAAGCCCATTCGAGTCCGGCGACCTGCATCCAGCGCGGCGCGCGCTTGACCGATCCGGCGATGAAGTCGATCGAACCGCCGACGCCGATGCACACCGGGACATTGAGGCGATGACGGTGCATCGCCAGCCACTTTTCCTGCTTCGGATTGCCCATGGCAACCAGGAGAATATCTGGGCGGGCGCGATCGATGCGGCGCAGGATCTCCTCGTGGTTCATCTGTTCGAGCGGAGCGACAGGCGGCGAGTAACGACCGGCGATACGCAGACCGGGGAACCGCTTCTTGAGGTTTTCCGCCGCACGCTGCGAGTTCTGTTCGCTGGCGCCCAGAAAGAACATGGAATAGTTTTCGCGCGCGCAGAGCTCGGCGAGCCGCGGCACCAGGTCTACGCCGCAAACGCGCTGCTTGAGCGAAGAGCCGAGCAGACGCGCGCCCCACAGGACGGGCATGCCGTCGGGGATGACCAGATCGCAGGTGCAGAGGATCTCCTGCATCTCGGGATCGCGGATGGCGTGGACCAGAAAATCGAGGTTGGCCGTCGCGATCTGGTGAAAGCTGCGGCTGCGAATCTTTTCGTCGACGTAGGCGACAGTCTCATCCATCGAGACGTTATGAAAGGGTACGCCCAGTACAGCCACGGTGGCGGGATTCGTCATCGGCATGTGGCAAGTTCCATTTCCGGGGGATTAAGAGACCGCGTGAAAGTTGAGAGGGCCTAGTTGACCAGCGTGGCCGGCGTGACGTCATTCGCCTCTAACAGATCAATATCGTCAAGATGGACTTCCACCGCGATCGCCTGGCAGACCGAGCTCACATTGACCAGGATCTTGACATGGTTGGCGATACGCACCACGCGGCCTTCGAGTCCGGCGAGCATCCCGCTGCGAACCTTCACCGGGGTGCCGACCTCAACGCAGGGATGACGGTCGCACTCCGCGCCGCTCGAAAGCGCCAGGCGAAGCGAGGAAATCTCGTTCTCCGGCACTGGCTCCGGCTGGCCGTGATGGCCAAGCAGCTTGACCACGCCGGCCGTTTCAAGGACCCGCACCCGGTTCTGCAGTGAGGGCTCGAAGCGCGCGAACAGGTAGCCGCCAAAGGCAGGCACGTCCAGAACCTTCTTGCGATCCTTCCACTGGTGGATCTCGCGAAGAGTCGGCAGGTAGCTTTCAAACCCCTTGGCCTGCAGCTCGCTGGCAATCCGCTCTTCATAGCGGTACCGGGTCTGGAGGGCAAACCACGAGGGGGAGGTCGAGGTGTTGGTGTGGATCTCCATCACATTTTTCTCGCTTTAGATCAGTATTTTGGCCGGGCTTCGCCCATGTCAGACCCTATGGGACTGATGTTCCACTTTTCGATCCTGACGATAGAAAGAGAGACAGGTACAGGCAGAAAATCAACGTTCGAAAGGGGCCCCGAGTCTACTTGCTCGGTGGCCAGCTCTGAGGGTGAAATTCAGGGCTCTCTTCGCTGAGCAGAACCTTCTGAAAAAGCCATTCGGGATCGCAGTGCAGGATTTCTGCAATCTGCGTACGCAAATCCGGGCTAGGCTCACGGAATCCGTTCACGATCTTGCTGAGGTGAGCCTCATCGATCCCCACCATCTTGGCAAGACGGTTCTGGCGGACACCGCTCGTGTACATGCGCAGCTTCAAATTTGGGTATATGTCGCGTTGGATAGGCACTTGTTTACCCAGCGTCTCTCATATGCAGCAGCAAATTCTCAGACTGGGGAATTCTGAGTTGCCCTTCCCATCTGCAAGCGCCGTGCCAAATAGATTTCCACAGGATACGACAACATTTTGTTGGTCATTCAGGCGGAAGCCGTCCTCAGCTCTCCCGTTCAGCCCGCAGGGAAGTGAGATTGTTTTTCAATGTTTCCCAAATTTTGGGAAACATTGCAAAATTTACTCCCGCTTCACGTATCCTCAACATGGAAGATTACGAGCCCTATCACTCCCATAAGAGCGGCCACCGGCCTCCGCACCGCTGTTGGCCATAGGCCGCAGCGCTCCCATAGATGGCATTCCCCGTTGGTTACTGCCCCCGCGCAGTACCTTAAATCAATGGTAATAAAGGTCAAATTGTTGTTGCGGGCGGAAGCGAAGTTCTTTTAATGTCTCCCTATATTTTCTGATTGCTCGCTTTTTCTTCAGCCTTGCTCTGCTCCTGTATGCTCCCGGTACTTTGGTTTCATGGTTGAGAAGAAGGAGCAGGCCAGCAATCCCAAAATTCTGGCAACATATCAATAAGTTGTTGGATTTACCGGCGAGGCTGACGCCCCCACACCTCTCCAGAACCCTTACCGGAAAGCCGTCGTAGCATATGCCTAGTACCATCGTTCTGGTCGCCGATCAGCAGGAACTGCATGTTCCGCTTGCCCGTCGCCTGGAAGACCAGAACCACAGCGTCTTCGTCGTCAGGGATATTCCCGAAGCGCTGCTTTATCTCCGCGACCCGGCATGTACGGCTTCCGTCGTTGTCTTCCATCCGTCGCTGCGTCGCCAGCAGGACGGTCTCACCCTGAGTGAGCTCTGCTCCTTCCGTCCTTATCTTCAGATCATCCTTCTCACAGAGAAGGGGCGTCCGTCTGTCTTCGATTCCCATGCACCGCACGCCAACATCCGCACCCTGCATCGCCCTGTCAGCCCGCAGGAGCTGATGCTCGTGGTGCAGGAGGCGGTCGCTGCCGCCGATGCCCGGATAGGCGCAATTGAGGATGCCGGAGAAGTCGATCTCGAAGGCGATGCAAACGAAAACAGCCACACCGTCTTCACCACGCCTTTCCTGATGCGTGTCGGCATCGCCGACGTTCCGGTCCTGCTCCACGGAGAAACAGGCGTTGGCAAAGAGGTGATGGCGCGCCGGCTTTGTGCCTATTCGCCGCGTGCGGGCAAGCCGTTCCTGAAGCTTAACTGCGCCGCGCTCCCCTCCGAACTCGTGGAGAGCGAGCTCTTTGGTTATGAAAAGGGTGCCTTCACCGGTGCCGCCGTCGACAAGCCCGGCAAGTTCGAGATCGCCCAGGGCGGAACGATCCTGCTCGACGAAATCGGCGACATGGACATCCGTCTCCAGGCCAAGCTGTTGCAGGTTCTGCAGGATGGCGAAGTGCAGCCGCTCGGCAGCCGAAAGACGGTCAAGCTGAATGTCCGCGTTCTGGCTGCCACGCACCGTGATCTGCGCCGTGCCATCGAGCTAGGCACCTTCCGCGAAGACCTTTATTACCGCCTGAATGTCGTAAACATCGTGATCCCGCCGCTCCGCGAGCGCCGAGATGAGATCCTTCCGCTGGCGGAAAAGCTCATCAAGCGCCATCTGCGCCCGGGCATGCCGGAGCCTGTCATGAGCCAGGCCTTCCGGGATCTGATGCTGCACTATGACTGGCCGGGTAACGTCCGTGAGCTTGAAAACCTCATGCGCCGCCTGCTGGTCTATCAGGATGAGCGGATGATTTTCGGCGATCTTGAAAGCGCCATCGAGCATTCGCGCACCAAGGTTCGTCCCGTGCTGCCGGTGGCGGTCGAAATTCCGGAGCCGGTCCTTGCGCAGGCGCCGAAGCTCGTTCAGGCTCCCATTGCTTCGATTGACGATCTGGCCGAGGTCGCGCGCCAGGCTGAAGCCAAGCTGCTGCTGGATGCTCTCGACCGCACGCACTGGAATCGCCGGCAGGCCGCAGCCAGCCTTAATCTGGATTACAAGGCATTCCTCTATAAGCTCCAGAAGCTGGGGCTGGTGGAGAAGAAGGACAAGTCCTCGGTTCCGCAGACCGTTTGATGACCGATATGACCGGAGGCCTGCGTGTTTGATCTGCTGCGCGAAGACTGGCACACCCACGAGCGCAAGCTTTCGCGTCAGGGCCTCTGGGCTATGGCCGTCTATCGCTTCGGGCGCTGGCGCTATACCATCGGCCCACGCGTGCTGCGCGTGCCATTCTCTTTTCTCTATAAGTTTCTTCAGAAGCTGGTCGAGATCTTCGCGGGCATTGAGCTGCCCTGCGAGGTGACGCTCGGCCGCCGCTTCCGCATCGATCATTTCGGCGGCATCATCATCAGCGGCGATGCCACCTTCGGCGACGACTGCATCGTGCGCAATGGCGTCACTGTGGGGCTTCGTCATACCGGCCAGCGTGGCGCGCCGGTGATTGGCAACCGTGTCGATATCGGCGCGGGCGCCAAGATCCTTGGCCCGATCCATATTGGTGACGATGTAGCCATCGGCGCCAATGCTGTGGTCATCCGGGATGTGCCTGCGAACTCGATCGCGGTTGGAATCCCTGCGCGCATCCTGCCTCGCCGTGATCTTGTGACGCCTGCGGTTACAGAGGAAGAGGTGATGCGTTGATCTCTCGTGGCACGAACTTTCAGGAAAGATTGCCCGGCGCTCTGCAGGAAGAAATGCGCAAATTCAGGACAGGCGACCGAGGCTCCGAAGGATGATGCTGCCTGCACTCTCTGTAGTTGTCATCGGCCGCAATGAAGGTCAGCGCCTGGTGCGCTGCCTGCATTCGGTCTCCGCGATTCGCGATCGCGTAGTCTCACTTGAAATCCTGTATGTCGATTCTTCGTCCACCGATAACAGCATGGCCACGGCTTCGGCGATGGGTGCGAAGGTCATTGCCCTTGAGGCCGAGCACCCTACCGCGGCGCTTGGCCGCAATGCCGGCTGGCGCGAGGCGTCCTCGGACCACGTTCTCTTCCTCGATGGCGATACGGTGCTCGATCCGGAGTTTCCCGGTCGCGCCTTCGCTGCCCTCGCAACCGACGATCGCATCGCCGCCGTCTGGGGGCATCGCCGCGAGCTTCACCCTGAGGCTTCGCTCTACAACCGCATCCTCGATCTCGACTGGGTCTATCCGCCCGGTCCGGCAGAGTTTTGCGGCGGGGACGTGCTGATGCGCCGCGCCGCACTGGAGGTCGTCGGTGGCTACGACGGGACGCTCATTGCAGGCGAGGAGCCGGAGCTCTGCCGCCGTTTGCGCGCCCTCGGTTCCATCATCCTGCACATTGACGCGCCGATGACCGGTCACGACCTCGAGATGCGCCGCTTTCGCCAGTACTGGCGGCGTGCGCTGCGCGCAGGCCATGCCTATGCCGAAGTCTCGGGCCGTTTCCGCCGCACCGGCGATCCTTTCTGGCAGGATGTACGCCTCGCCAACTTTAAGCGCGGCGGCTTCTGGGCAGGATCGGCGCTGCTCGCACTGCTTCTCACTCTGTTGCTGCGAAGCCCATGGCCTCTGCTTGCGTGGCTCACGGTTCTGTTTGTGCTTGCCGCCCGTTCCGCCTCGAAAGCAAGCTGGAAATCGCGCGACACGATGACGCTCTTCCTCTACGGCCTGCATTCTCATCTGCAGCAGGTGCCCATTCTCTTCGGCCAGATTGGCTATGAGCTCGGTCGCCGCAGGCAGGGCCCGCGCAAGCTCATCGAGTACAAGGGCGCTTCTTCCTGATTTTGGTTTTTCCGCGCATGAGGCCCATCGAGCTGCTTTTCCTCTTGTTGTTATTGGTTGCTGGTATCGCGCTGCTCGTGGGGCTGTCTCCACTTGTCGCGTGGATCATGCTGTTCGCTGCAGTGGCTCTGCTGGTGTTTCATTTGGGGCGTGAGGGCGCGCACTGGCAGCTGGCTCCTGCCTACGCGGCGTTCGCTCTATTTGTTATCGCGACGGTGACAAATATTTTTATCCATCCTGCCTCGGGGGTTCTCTATCTTGTGGCAGGGAGCATGTTGCTGCTCCTCGCTGCCGCCGCCGGTCTCCACTGGATGGCGCCAATGTTCCGCTTGCCTGCGCCTTCCGGTCGCTATGCCGTCGGCACGCGCATCGAGCATTTCGTCGATCCCTCGCGCGATGCGGAAGGTGGACATACAGCGGGCAGCGCGCGAGAGTTGATGGTGCAGGTTTGGTATCCAACGGTGCAGCGGCGAGGCGTTCGGGAGGTGTATCGGCGGCCCGCAGAGCTGACGCGGAAATCCATGCATCATGCTGTTTTGCGGACGCACTCCCTGCGCGCGGCACCCATTGCGGAGGAGGGTGCGCCCTTTCCGCTGCTGATCTTCAATCCCGCATGGACAGGCCAGCGCACGCAAAGTACGTTCCTGATGCAGGAACTCGCCAGCCACGGCTACGTCGTCGCCAGCATCGACCACACCTTCTACTCCGGCCTCGTCGCCTTTCCGGATGGACGCATCTTCGATAGCCGCATCGCACCCGCGCTCGGTGACTTTACCTATCTCAGCATCGACGAGGGCATCGAGCTGGCCGATCAGTTCGTTGCGATCCTTGCCGAAGACACGAGCTTTGTCGCCGATCATCTGGTCGCGCTGAGCAGGAATCCGGAGAGCCCCTGGCATGGCGCAATCGATGTCTCGAAGATCGCTGCCTTTGGGCACTCGATTGGAGGAGCAGCCGCTGCCGATGCGGCGCAAACGTCGCCGTATATCCGCGCAGCGCTCAATCTCGATGGATGGAGCTTTGGGGAGACGTTGCGGCGCGGCCTCACGAAGCCATGGATGGTCATCTATGGGAAGGGCATCGAGGTCGAGCCGACCGACGCTACGGCACAGCCCGCAGGTGTTCAGCGCTACTGGGAGATGAACCGCCGCAACCTCGCTGCCGTCGCAGAGCACATGCGGAAGACGGGCGGAAGCAGGCTCGCGATCGAGGGCGCAAGCCACTGGAACTTTGCCGACCGTCCACTCTACTCCCCGTTGCGCTCGAAGACGGCTGCGGGAACAATCTCTGCAAGGCGCGCCCATCGCATCGTCTCCGATCTCGCGTTGGCTTTTTTTGCCGAAACGTTTGGCACAGGTTCGCTGCGCGTGGAAGAGATGGTGTCGCGATACGGCGAAGTGAGTCAGGGCCGCTTGTGAAACGACAAAGGGACTGCCGAAGCAGTCCCTTTGTTCTTGCTGCACAAGCAGCGCTATTTGCGAATGCTCTTGTAGGCGTCGACGAGGAACGGCGGCGTGACTGCGTGCAGGAAGCTCTTTACGCCGCTGCGGCCGTTCTCTTCCTCCACTGCCGGCGGCGCGTCCGGGCGCTGCAGGAAGATGGTGGTGTGCGAATCGCTGACCTCCTCTTCGGGACGGCCATTCGAGTAGTAGTAGGTGGCCATCGACTTGCGCGAGCGATCCGGCGGGCAGGCCAGCGGCGTGGGATGGCCGTGATAGGAGTAGTCCGTGGTGCTGAAGATAGCGCAACGGTTGAAGAGCGGCAGAATCTTCTTCTCGGCGCGCGTCATGTCGTGATTCCAGAGCTCGAAGTGGCCGCCGTACTCCTCCTCCCATTCCTTGTTCATGTAGATCAGCACGTTGATGCGACGGTCGAGCTGCAGCTGCTCATGCCAGTTGAAGTCGGCATGAACCTCCAGGTGTCCGCCGCGCTTGATCTGGTGCAGTCCGCCGCCGACATAGTAGGGATCGGGAATCACGCCTTTAATGCCGGTCAATACTTCAAGGAACTGGATCATCGGGCGGCTGTTCATGAAATAGAGAACGTCGCGTACCGAGGTCGGCAGCTTCTCCACGAAGTCAAAGGCCAGCTTCTTTTCATTCTGGTTCGAGAACTCGGTCCACTTCAGCTGACGCGGCTCGGGGAAATCGCGCAATGCGGCTTCCGCTGCTTCGAGGGGGAGAAAGTCGTCGAAGTAGATATGCGGGAAAGGCTGATTGGCCGCATATTCCGGGGCCTTATCGCGAGCCAGTTGCTGCAGTTTTGCCAGAAATTCATCGCTGTAAAGCACACTCATCGGTCCGTTCTCCTTACGGCACTGCACACTTAGTTTTCCAGATTTTGGTCGAAGTCTAGCATGCAGAGAAGACGCAAGAAATACCACTTGCGGGCGCACAAAATGGTTACGCGCGGGACAGAATCGCAGCTCGAAAGAGGACTTTGTAACTTCAGCGTGCGCGGACACGCTCTCATCCCGCATGCAACGAAGAAATGCGTCCATGGCTCGATTGCAGTTCCATTGCAGGAGACGGTCCAAACCGGTAACTGGTAACCGGAGGTAATGCACAATGGAGGAGAATCACTGTCTTCGGTGGATGCCTTGTGCTACTTTGCGATGGAATCTCTCACGCGGCCTGCCTTCTTCAGCCGTAAAACGGGACGAGAGATACGGCGATGCCCGAAAAACAAACAACTGTATCTGTATATGCGACAAATACTCGGGTTACCAAAAAAGTCATGTCCATTACCAAATGGGAATAGCTGTCCGGAGGCAAGAGCCGATAAGGTCAATGCAGGTTGAAGGAGTCAGGCGCGACGTGGATGAAACGATGCCGCCGGCCGACTGACCCCTTCTCGCGCAGACTCGGCCCAGCGCCGCAGATGCGCAATGTGGCCGGCGGGAACTTTATCCGGAAACCATCCGGTTCCCCTCGGCTGATTTGTACCAGTGAGTGGCCTTCTGCCATGGACTCACAATGGCGAAGCCTTGACTTACTGCAATGTCGAAGGGTTTTTCCAGGGATAGAATCTTCCGCAAAGCTAGGGAAGCGCCTGGAAATGAGTCCGATTTCGTTCCTGATGTTCTTCGGCATAGATGTCCCCCCACGTTTTCCCCCTCCCTAGGAACATACGGCTCGAATGTTGGATCTCCATGCTGCGTGCAGCCTCGTCCGCTGATTTCAAACGCGATGCGAAGGACTGTGATGCAGCCGCTTTAGGAGGCTTTTCCCCATGGCAACGATTAGTCTTGGTAATCTCTCGAAGGCCAGACCGGCAAACAGCCGGGCCACTGGTACGGCTACTCTTATCTCGGCGAGGCATCTGCGTTCCTCGCTGACCTCATCGCTCATGATGGCCACAGATATCGCGGCCGTAATGCTGGCGCTCTATCTCTCGGTTCATATCGGGCTCGCCCGCTTCCTTGAAACCCGCAGCCTGCACTCCGTTCTCAGCTCCGCGGAGCCGCTTTCCTGGCAGGCCGGATACCTCGCCTGCTATCTCGCGGCGCTTCTGCTGGTGAGCCGGCATCAGGGACTCTACGGCCACACCCTGAGCTACAGCGTGCTTTATGAGCAGCGCAAAACGGTGCAGAGCGGCCTGATTGCCGGACTCCTGCTCTGTGGCGCGATCTACACCACGCACGGCGGAGCAGTCTCCCGCGCGGTCGTCCTCTGCCTGATCATTTTCAGCACACTGTTCACCTGCATCGCGCACGGCGCGTGGCGATTCATCATGGTGCGCCGCTTCGAGCAGGGAATCGATGCGCGCAATGTTGTCATCGTCGGCGCCAGCGGGCTTGCGATAGCTCTGCAGCGCCAGCTGTCGCGGGATCGCCATCTGGGCCGCGCCTTCAAGGGCTTCGTACATCTCGCCGAAATGCCCTCCGATACAGTCTCGCAGGGGCTGCCTTCGCTCGGCACGCTGGACCAGATTCGCAGCCTGGCCCGCCAGCATTTCATCGACGAGATCATCATCGCCCAGCCTTGCAGTCTCGATACGGTTCGCGACCTGATCGATGTGGCGCGTGAGATGAGCCTCGAAATCCTCGTCATCCCCGGTTTCTACGATGGCATTACGCAGGAGGCCCCGATCGAATATGTCGGAGACTTCCCTGTGGTCGCGCTGCACTGCCGCGATGAGAAGGTGATCGGTCACTTCTTCAAGCGGGCTTCTGACATCGCTCTGGCGGCTCTGGCTCTGCTGCTTTCCATGCCCCTCCTGCTTGCCATCGCCATTGCCGTCCGGCTCGATTCCCCCGGACCGGTCTTCTACGTCTCGCCGCGCGTCGGCAAAAAAGGACGGATCTTCCGTTGCGTGAAGTTCCGCACCATGGTCGTCGATGCCGAAAAGCGGAAGCAGGCTCTTGCCGCCATGAACGAGCGCACCGGCATTCTCTTCAAGATGAGGAACGATCCGCGTATCACCCGCGTGGGAGCCTATCTGCGCAAGTACAGCCTCGATGAGATCCCGCAGTTCTTCAATGTGCTGCGTGGTCAGATGAGCCTGGTCGGTCCCCGGCCGCCGCTCGCCAGCGAGGTCGAACAGTACGAGATCGAGCATTTCCGCCGGCTCGAAGTCCTTCCCGGCCTCACCGGTCTCTGGCAGGTGAGGGCTCGTCAGGATCCCTCTTTCGAGCGCTATGTTGCCCTCGATCTGGCTTACGTTGAAAACTGGAGCTTCTGGCTGGATCTGAAGATCCTGATCCGCACCACGGAAGTCATCATGCGGGGAACCGGCTCATAGACCTGAGCGAATCAGCTGCAAAGCAAACCAAAAGGCCTCGCGACATTCAACGTCGCGAGGCCTTTTGGTTTAGAGCAAGGAAGATTTGTTTGGTATGGTTGAGCGCTGTGAGACATCGACTGCTATCGATGTTCAGCCTTCGAGCGTTCTCCATGGCTGCGGGCTCGTTTCGAATTCTGGCTCAACACTTAACACCTCAACTGTTTCGACGGTAACGTTCACCTCGACGGCAGCGGACTCCCAGGTGCTCATGCCTCCGATGATCAGCAGCAGGGGCAGAATCATTGCGCTGTTCAGCAGATTGTCGACCGCCGTGATCAGGATGGCCGCGGCCAGAGCATGACGCAGGTTCAGGTACTCGATGTCGGAACGCGCCAGCGGGAACCAGATCGCGCGAATGACGGGCACAAACTGCAGGGTTTCCAGCGCGACCAGCCCGAGAATGCCGAACATGCCGAAGCCCAGCAGCCAGAGACCCCACGGGCGCAGTGTCCCGCGACGCCACCAGTCCCATTCGCCATAGCCGAGCACGGGCCGCTCCAGCGCGATGCCCACGTGCCGCTCGTCCTGGCTCAGGCGCCAGCCGAATGAGCCCTTGCCGATCTTTCTCATGAAGACTTCGACATCCCGGGCTGCGTGATTCTCCCTCACGATATGGCGAAGGGAGACCACATTCGTCAATCGCACGCCGGCGAAAAAGACGATTCCGAAGATGAAGAGAATCGCGATCGCCCGGGGGAAGGTGCGATGGCTGACGAAGACGAAGGGCAGCAGCGCAACCAGCAGCAGAATGCTGCCTGCCGACTGGCAGGCCAGAGTCGTCAGCAGCAGAATAGTGGCCACCAGCGCTACGGGAATGCGCGCGATGTGCGTGACGATGCGCTTGGCCCAGAGCCAGGTCGCGATCAATGCGGAGGTTGCCATCCAGATGCCAAGCTGGTTGCCGTTTTCGAGCAGGCCGATGGGCCTGTAGCCGAAATAGCGCTTTGCCCCGATCCACTGGAGTGGCAGGTATCCGTAGAGATGGGCATAGAGCTGTGGTCCGCGCACGATCTCATAGATACAGATGGGCACGTAGAGCAGCCCCGCGATCACGAACGCCTGGGCGGCGAGACGGAGTGCATGTGTCTCAGAAAAGTACAGGCGTCCGATGAGATACGGTGCACCCCATGCCAGCAGCTGGAATAGCTCCATGCGAAACATGGTCCCGGCTGGCAGTGCGTTGGCGATGCCAGAGAGCAGGGGAGCGAGACACCACATCAGCATGGGCAGGTCCCACAGCGTGAGCCGGAAGTTCCGCAGCGAATCACGGTGGAAGATCAGCAGGCAGAGCAGCGCACAGATGCCGGAAACGGTGGACTTGGTAAGGAAATAGTTACTGGGCAGGCAGTCACCCAGGATCCAATAAGGAAAAGGATCGCTGATGTAGCCGAAGCGGGCAGCTGGAAGTAGCGCCCATCCGCCGAGAAAGATGGCGAGGTAGGCGATGCGAGGCGGGTACCGGACCCCGAGTACGAGGCTCACGGGTACCCAGGCCAGAAAGGCGAGTAAGGGCGGCAAAATCATGGGGAGCTCGAAGGCCGGTCAGGCGCTACTATAACCGGAATGTTTGTTTTCCTGCTATTTTCTGATTGGTCATCAACTCAGCGATTGGGCGTCATCTCCTACGCAGCTTCCTCGCTGGTTTGTATTGGTCTGGCTCTGAGACGTGGCAGCAATTTCTTGCATAAACCCAAATCAACCGGCATCGCCCTGTTTTCGGCGATACTCCAGATCCTGATGGTTGCAGATCTGATTGCCGGTTGGCGACTGGCCATTCATAATGCACTGGCCGGAGTATTCGTGCAATATAATCTCTACCAGATTAGACATCCATTTCAGGCCGGATCGCTGCTTGTGTTTGGCGCAATCTTCTTCTTCGCCTTACAAACTATCGTTATCCGGTTCCGTTTCCGTCCTGGTGCAAAGCTCGCCGCTACAGGACTGCTGTTGTCCGTTACGCTCTGGGTGCTGGAAATCATCTCTTTGCATGCAACGGACCATGCACTGTATTACCTCTTTCACGGAAGAATGGTCATTGCCTATCTTTGGCTGCTGGCCGCCGCTATAACCGCAGTGGGCGCGTCTTTCGATGCGCTGAGCATGAATAGAAAACGGGCCCCCCGCTCGTAAAGAGCCCGAGCTAGAAACATCTTTCGATCGCATATTGCGCCCTGAACGGGTTAACGATTTTTCAGCCAGGATCTCTTACCTCATATGTCTTCATCCGCCGTAGATGCTTCCCCGGCCCTCGATGAGAGCCCCGCTGCCAAGCCCCGGGCAAATACTCGCCAGGCGTTGCCCGGAGTATGGGAGATGCTCCGCCCGCACCGCACCATGCTTTTCTGCGGCTTGCTGCTGATCGTCATCAACCGTGTCGCCGGCTTCGGCCTGCCTTTTTCGACAAAGCTCCTGATCGACAACGTTCTGATCCACCATAAAGTCCATCTGCTCACACCTATCGTGCTGGGCCTTTTGCTGGCCACGCTCATTCAGGCACTCACGTCGTTTGCATTGTCGCAGTTGCTCTCGAAGGCCGCCTGGCGGCTGATTACGGATCTGCGCATCCAGGTGCAGGAGCACATCGGCCGTCTGCCCATCGCCTTCTATGATGCAAATCGCACGGGAACGCTGGTCTCGCGCATCATGTCCGACGTGGAAGGTCTGCGAAATCTTGTCGGCACGGGGATCGTCGAGTTCCTGGGCGGCGTGATGACCGCCGCACTCACCTTCATCGCCCTGCTCTGGATGAACGTCAAGCTTACGTTAATGGTCTTTACCATCATGGCCATCTTCGTGGGAGTGATGAAGTGGTGGTTCGGCACGCTTGGGCCTCTCTACAAGCGCCGCGCCGAGATGTTTGCCGATGTCACCGGCCGTCTCACCGAGTCGCTCGGCGGTGTGCGCGTGGTCAAGTCCTATCGCGCCGAGAAGCGCGAGGCGGAAGTCTTCGCCCGCGGCGCGCGCGAGCTGCTCGATAATCACCTGCACGGCATTACCAACAATTCCTTGATGGGTATGTCGTCCACCGTGGTCATCGGCGTTGTCGCTTCGCTGGTGATGTTCGTCGGCGCGCGCAGCATCCTCGGCGGCGCCATGACCCTCGGCGGCTATATCACCTACACGGTGTTTCTGGCCTTCATGGTTGCCCCGCTGTTTCAGGTGGTCTCGATCGCTACGCAGCTTACGGAGGCGATCGCCGGGCTGACGCGTACTCGCGAGATTCTCTCCGAGGCGACCGAAGACAGCGATCCGCGCCGCATTCGCCGCTTCCCGGACGTGCTTCACGGTGAGGTGATCTTCGATCAGATCCAGTTCTCCTACATCCCCGGCAAGCCGGTGCTGCACGATATTTCCTTTAGCGCGCCTCCTGGCTCCGTGACGGCTCTGGTCGGTCCTTCCGGCTCCGGCAAGTCGACGATCATCAATCTCGTGAATGCGTTCCATACGCCGGACAGCGGTTCGATCCTGGTGGATGGCATCGACCTTACGACCGTGGAGCTCGACAGCTTCCGCTGCTACCTGGGGGTTGTGCTGCAGGAGTCATTCCTCTTCGATGGAACGATTCGCGACAACATCCTCTTCTCGCGTCCTTCTGCGACCGAGGAGGAGATGCTCGAGGCGGCGCGTATCGCCCGTGTCGACGAGTTTGTCGAGAAGCTCCCTGAGGGCTACCACACCATCGTCGGGGAACGAGGGGTAAAGCTCTCCGGCGGTCAGCGCCAGAGGCTGTCGATTGCTCGCGCCATCCTCGCAGATCCGCGCATCCTGATCCTCGATGAAGCCACTTCGAGCCTCGATTCCGAGTCGGAGGCGCTCATTCAGGAAGGCTTGTCCTACCTCATGCGTGGCAGAACTACGTTTGTCATTGCGCACCGCCTCTCGACCATCCGCCAGGCCGACCAGATTCTCTTCCTCGAAGCGGGCATGATTCGCGAGCGGGGCACGCATGATGAGCTGATTGCTGCGCGCGGCCGCTACTACGACCTCTACACCCGGCAGTACGCGCTTGAGAGCAATCTCTTCCTGGCGCCCGGGGAAGGAGACAACGTCGCGCAGGAAGAATCGGTCTACGACGGCAAGGCGAACATCCCCAGCTTCTCGCAGGCGCTGCGCGGAGCACAGTAATAAGGAGCAGGCTCTGGTTGTCCTTCGACGTAACAGCGTTGACCCGCATCGGTAACGCTGTTATGTTCCACTTCGGAAGATAACCATGTCTCAATTCGACGAGCTTTACCACAAAGTGCTTACTGATGCTCAGTTCCGCAAGGAGCTGGTGGAACATCCTCACCGCGCCCTGGAGTCACTCGGCATCACGCCCACTCCTGAGATTCTCGCCGCCATCAAGCAGATCGAACAGGCCGTTGTGCAGCTTGAGGGTGACCTTCAAGGCACAATTCAGAAAGTGCAAGTCACATAGCCGCACGTTTCATGCACGCTTCACAACAGTCTGTAACAGCAGAGGCGTGGTTCCCGCCTCTGCTGTTACAGACTGCGCATCAGGCCATCGCGGCTGCGCTTTTTTCGCTACGCACGGAAAACTCCGTGCTCTCCAGCAATCTTCTGCATTGGATTTCCAGCCGATGCCCGCTCGACGACCTGCGCGAGTATTTCCTGCACCCCCAGGCCATGCCGTTGCTCGTGCTGCCCTGGTGGCTTGAGGAAAGCCTTCGCGGCGAAGTGGACCCTGCGTTTCAGGCTTCCCTGATCGCGGCCAGTATCGACGGCTACTTCTTCATTCGCATGCTCGATGATGTAATGGATGGCCATCCGGTATCTCCGGCTGCGCTTCCGGCCATGCACCTCTTCAGTCTGCGTTTTCACTCTGCATATCACTCGTTATTTCCAGCCGATCATCCGTTCTGGGATGTATTCGAAAGCGCCCTCCAGCGCACCGCCGAAGCGGAGTCAGCAGACGCAATGCTGGCATCCGTGAGCGAAGCTGAGTTTCTTTCCATCACGGCTCGCAAGTCGGCAGCGGCTCTCATTCCGATTGCCGCGGTCTGCTTTCGTTACGGCCGCGAGGATGTGCTGCCCGCCTGGCGCTCCTTGCTCGATACCTTTGCGCCCTGGCACCAGATGCATGACGACCTCCTCGACTGGAGTGAGGACCTTGCGGCCGGACAGACCACGTGGCTTCTCTCGGAGGCGGAGCGGCAGAAAGCCTCCGACGAAACAGTCGCGGTATGGATCGGCCGTAAAGGCCTGCGCTGGGCGGCGGAACGAATGTCCCAGTGGATGCAACAGTTAAGGGAAATTGCTGCAGAACTGGGGAGTCCGGAGGTCAGCGCGTATCTGGATGGCCGGGATGCCCTTTTCCGCCGCCAGATCGATGCCCGCATCCGGCTGGCATCGCTTTGTGAATCAGTGCTTGTTCTCTAGTATTCCTGATCACTGTGCTTATCTGCTATTTTCATTAGCCTGATAAGCGATGCGCCCCTCTGACCACTTTCTTGCTCTCGCCGATCAATGCCTTCCCGCCGGTCCGGCGCGGAAAGCGCAGATCATTGCCGAGGCCGAGCAGCACGCGGCTCTTGCCGTGCGGGCGCTGCAGCAGGGGACTGCGCGGGAGTTGTGTGCCTCCGGAGAACTATGCGTCTCCGATGAGGCCTGGGTGGATCTGCGCGAATCGCTGGCAGAGATCTTGCTCTGGGTGCTTCGCTTCGGCCTCGAACGGAGCTGGCTCGATCGCGCCAGTAATCAATGGATTGCGGCCCAGCGCGAGATGCTCGAACGATTCGCCGCGAACCGGGTAGAGATCGAACGGGTCTTCGGTCGCCCGGCCGGCCGGCTTGTGGCCGTGCATGCCGAACTCTCCCATCGCCATCATGGAGGCCGGTACGTCTCCGCCCTTGATTTCGCCTCCGGCCTGCGCCTTGTGTACAAGCCGCGCAGCGTCGAGATCGAAGCCTGGTATGGGACGCTGGTTGAGCAAATGAATGCAGCTTCCGCGCCCGTGAGACTTTCCGCGCCTCGGATACTGAACTGTGGCGATCACGGCTGGGTGGAATTTATCGAGCATCGGGCCTGCCAGGGCCGGGATGAGCTGCGGCAGTTCTATCGCAATGCGGGCGGCTTGCTCTGCCTGCTTCACCTCTTGCAGGCTTCGGACATCCACTACGACAATCTCGTGGCGAGGGGAGCCGAGCCGGTGATTG
>NZ_JASGFD010000052.1:0-32494 GCF_047605705.1 Silvibacterium sp.
GTGGCGGAAACAGATGCCGCGTTGGCTGGCGTGGCTGCCGGCGGCAAATCGACATGCTCAGTGCTGGCGATCTCGGAGGCGTTCACCTCCACGTAGCTCGAAGCGTCGGTATAGAGCCGGACCCGCCCCCCATCCACCTCGCGGTGGTCGCAAATAAGGTCGAAGCCGTTGGTCAGCGTGATGTGCTCGGCGGCATGCGCGGCCGGGAGGGACACGATGGCAAGCAGAATGCCGGCAAAGCCGGATCGCAAACCTGACCGAAGGCTGGAGGGGGTCATCTGGGTCAATCTACCATGTGGGATCGGGAAGGTAACTCACCAAAAGGGGCAATGGCGAGTTATCTTCCTCTGCCAGACGTGACGTTGAGCGAGGTGAGAACGCTCTCGAGAACCTGGGCGACGCCGTCGTGGTCGTTGGGCGGCGCAATGCGCCAGCCGGACTGCTTCGCCGTCGCCAGCAGGCTGGGTGCGGCGTTGGTCATCACCACCGGGTGTCCGGCGTAGCGTAACATCTCCAGATCGTTGAGGTTATCTCCGATCGCCATGATCTCGGAGGCATCGATGCCCCGGCTCTGCGCCAGGCGGCCCAAGGCTATACCCTTCGAGCAGCCCGGCGGCAAAATGTCGAGAATGCAGAGGTCGCGACGTGGATATTCAGTGCGGTGTGTCTCGATTCGGGACGAAAGCTCGCTGGTCGCCAGCCACTCCTCGGCGCGGATCATCTCCGGCAGCGTGCCGCAGACCATGCCCTGGACCGGCGGCTCGCCGGAGTCGAAGGCGCGCTCAAGTGGATTGACTTCCTCGATCCACGGACGGTTTGCGTCGACCCAGAGCGAGATGCGGGCATGTAATTGCGCCGCCGACTCCAGTACCAGCTCGCCCGGCCCCTCGCGATCGAAAGTGAAGACGGTCGTTCCTCCGAAGGGCCGCAGCGCCGGGCATAGCTCGCGCGCGGTCTCCACCGGTAGGGTGAAGCGATCGATGCGCTCCCCGGCAAAGGTGCGGGTCACCGCGCCGTTCGAGGTGATGAAGACCGTTTCGGGGCGCAGACCCACCGGCACCAGCAGAGGAGCGGCATAGGCCTGGCGGCGTCCGGTGGCGATAACCACCTCGATCCCGGCAGCCTGCACCTCACGGAGAACGCGGCGGTTGCGGTTGCTGATGGTTGTACCAGCAGAATGAAGCAGGGTGCCGTCGATATCGATAGCTACCATGCGCACGGGCGGAGTCATTCCTTCCAGTGTACGGGAGGGAGTGACTCCGCGTGCGAGAGGGGTATTAGCTCCTGGCCAGCTCCATCACAATGCGGCCGTCGATCTTTCCGGCCCGCATCTGGTCGAAGATGGAGTTGATGTCTTCGAGCCCGGCGGTCTTGTACGTCACCTTCACCTTGCCTTCGGCGGCAAAGCTGAGGCACTCGGCGAGATCGATGCGGGTACCCACGATCGAGCCCCGGAGCGTCTTGCGGCTCAGCACCAGGTCGAAGATAGAGACGGGAAACTCGCCCGGAGGCAGGCCGCACAACGCCATCACGCCCTTGCGGCGGAGAAGCTTCTCCGCCAGCGCGAAGGCCTTCGGTGAGACCGCGGTTACCAGCACGCCATGCGCGCCGCCGTGGGTGATCTGCATGACCTGCTCGACCGCATCCGCATCCAGCCCGTTCACGGCCGCTTCCGCGCCAAGCTTCAGTGCCAGGTCGAGCTTCTCCTTCGCGATGTCGACGGCAACCACGTGCAGGCCCATGGCTTTGGCATACTGCACGGCAAGATGCCCGAGGCCGCCGATGCCCGAAATTACGACCCACTGGCCGGGACGAGCTTCCGTCTCCTTGAGACCTTTGTAGACAGTCACACCGGCGCAGAGGATCGGCGCGACCGGGGTGAATTCCACGTTGTCGGGAAGCTTGCCGACGTAGTCCGGATCGACGAGGCAGTATTCGGCGAAGCTGCCGTTGACCGAATAGCCTGCATTCTTCTGCTCCTTACAAAGCGTCTCCCAGCCGGCCAGGCAATATTCGCAGTGGCCGCAGGCGCTGTAGAGCCACGGCACACCCACGCGGTCGCCTTCCTTGACAGACTTCACCCCGGTGCCCACGGCGGTGATGTAGCCGACGCCTTCGTGCCCGGGAATGAACGGAGGATTCGGTTTGATCGGCCAGTCGCCTTCCACGGCGTGCAGGTCGGTATGGCAGACACCGGTCGAGATGACCTTCATCAGAGCTTGGCCGGGCCCCACCTCAGGGATGGGAACTTCTTCGACGACCAGCGGTTTTCCAAACTCATGAACAACAGCAGCTTTCATCTTTGCCATAGGATTTCCTTCGTTCTTGAACGCGCCCGCCGCTCACGGCAGGATCGGCTATGTCGGCTTGTGGAGTGAGGGTGCGAATCTCCTTCGCGGCCGAAGTAAATGCATGCACGCCAAGAATCCTGCTCCGCGAAGGAAGAGGTTGCCAATCTTCTGCAATCGTTACTGTCGCAATACGCAACAGGAGTAGGCGTTATCGCCTGATTTCATGCGCCTTTGCGCGATTTGGATAGAGGATCGGAATGCGGTCTCGATGGGAGGAATTGCTTTACTTGGTAATCAATCAGAAGGATGTGTGTGCGCTGCCATCCCTGCCCCAACGTGTCCCAATGAAAACTTTTGTCATTCCGACCGAAGCGAACGAAGAGAGCGCAGTGGAGGAACCTGCGGTTCTCACTGCGCAAGCGAGAATAAGGATGCTCACCCAAGCTCCCGCCTGGGTGGGCATCTTCGTCCGCCCGTTTGAAAAGCGCCTCCGCTACTGCGGCGTCGCGTTGTGCTGCCGCAGTACCTGGAGCACGTCATCGGTGGCCTCGAGCGGCCCTTCCGGCTTCGGGATATCCGCTCCTGCTGCGAGCAACGCCCGCGCAACGGCGGGGTAGTCGCCTTTGTCGCGATGCCAGCTGTTCATCGAGCCATGCAGTGTCCAGCCCAGCGGGCTGCCGCCGTGCTCCATCTCGAAGACGTTCACGGGTGCGCCATGGCGCAGCAGCGTCTCCACCATGGCGAGATTGCCATGCCACGCGGCATAGTGCAGCGCCATCTGCCCATTCTCCAGTTTCGCGGCCACCGGCCATCCATGGGAGACGAGCAGCTCCACCGCCCGTGCGTTGTTGCGCACGGCAGTGCCAATGAGCCGACGGGCCGCAGCATCGGTCAGCCTGCGGAAGAGCATGGGATGTTCCGCGAGGATGCGTTTCACGCCTACTTCGTCCCCGGTTTCGGCGACGTTGATAAGCCGGATCCATGCGGGGCTGCGTTGCACGAGCAGCTCGTGTACCGCCGTGTGGCCGAACTGCCGCGCCAGCATGTGCGGCGTCGTGGTGATGCCGAAGCCGAAGTAGTAAATGCAGCCGCCCGCGCGTGGATCGATCTTCGGGAAGTCGCGCTCGCGCACCGTGACGCGGATCATATCCGGATCATGATTGAGAATGCGCTCCACCAGCGCCAGGTCGCCCAGCGCGGAAGCCATGAGGATGTCCGCCTCGGCGCCGCGTGAAATCAGGTATCGAGCTACGTCGTGACGATATGGATCTCGCCACTCGAGCAGCTGCCGCATGCAAACCATGTACTGGGCTGCGGTCGATTCATGATCGATGTCGCGTGCGTTGATCTCCGCGCCATGGTCGAGCAGCAGCTCCGCGATTTCGACGGTGGCCGCGAAGTGCAGCGGCAGCTCGCCATCGCCGCCACGCGCATGGACGAGCGCGGGATCGGCCGCAAGCAGCTCGCGCACGCGATCGATTTTGCCCAGTCGCGCCGCGGCGTGAATGTCCACGACAGCGCCGCGCGAGATCAGGTATTCGGCCAGCGTGGGACTTGCGGTGTCGAGCACGCCGAAGCCGCCTGCCCACCATCGCGTGCGCACGTTGATGTCCGCGCCCGCATCGAGCAGCGCCTCGACCATCTCGCGATTGTCGCGTATCACCGCGCCGATCAAGGCTTGAGCGTCGAAGCTGAGGCCAGCCAGAGGCTCATCGAGCACGCTGCCGCGCAGCGCAGGATGACGGGTGAGCACCTCGCGCACGGCTGCCGCCTGGTTCGCGCGGATGGCCGCGGAGAGCGCCTGCAGCGGGTCTTCCGATGTGGTTTCAATGTGCAGCTTCAATGCCGGCCAGGTATCGAAGCCGTATTCACGCGCAATCACATGCAGCGCATCGGCGAGCTTCGGCTGTGGCGAGGTGACGCCGAACGCCGCGAAGCGTGCGATGGCATCGGGATCGGCTGCGAGCGACTGGTCGAGCAACGTGCGGGACTGGTTCTTAAGATGTTCGAGATTCGGGCTCTCGGGTAGCTGGCGCAGAGACATGGCTCACTCCTTCTTTTGTGCCCGCGATCCGCTTCGCCGGGCGAGAAGAGAGTGTGTTGTGGCCTTGCGGAGGTGCATCAAGGTGGGATGATCCCTTTCCGCGGACGGGGTGCACCCTTGGTGTGCGATCTGAGTGTAGCAGCCCACACCAAGGGCCACGCAAGTTCCGCATTACACCGGCGTGATGATACCGCCGACCGGCGTGCGCGTGGGATAGGGCTTTGCCGGCTCCTGCACCGTCCGCTTGAGCTGCATGGCCTCGGCGATCATGTCGGTGTACTTCAGTCCCGAGCCGGTATTGAAGAGCACTACACGGTCCGTCGGTTTGAGGAAGCCGTTCGCGATCAACAGGTCGTAGGCCGCTGTCGCCGCCGCGCCCTCGGGGCAGAGCAGCAGGCCTTCATGCCGCGCCCAGTCGAGCAGCGAGTTCAGGATGACGGTATCCGGCAGGTCGACGACCGTGCCATGCGAGGCGCGCACGATGTCGAGGATGATCGAGTCGCCATACGGCTTCGGCACACGCAGTCCGGCGGCGAAGGTGGCCGCGTTCTCGAACATCTGCGAGACATTCGCGCCCTCGCGGAAGGCGCGGGCGACAGGCGCGCAGCCTGAGGCCTGCACGGCGATCATCTTCGGACGGCGTCCAGGCTTCACCCAGCCGAGAGCCTCCATCTCTTCGAAGGCCTTCCACATGCCGATGAGGCCGACGCCTCCGCCGGTGGGGTAGAAGACCGCATCGGGATACTCCCAGCCGAGCTGCTCGACCAGTTCATAACCCATGGTCTTCTTGCCTTCCACGCGGAAGGGCTCTTTCAGCGTCGAGACATCGAACCACACCTCTTCGGCGGAGAGACGTCCTGCGGCCTGTTCGTCGCGCTGCGCCTTGATGCGCTCGCCCACCATGCGTCCGCAGTCGGAGATGAGTCCGTCGACCAGTGTGACCTGCGCGCCGTAGGCAACGCCTTCGAGATAGTTGGCCAGTGGCACGTCCTTCGGCATGAAGAGATGCGCCTCGATGCCCGCGGCCGCGGCGTAAGCGGCAAGAGCGCTCGCCGCGTTGCCTGCCGAGGGAGCGGCCAGCTTGCGCAGTCCGTAATGGCGAGCCATCGAGACTGCGGCGGACATGCCGCGCGCCTTGAAGGCGCCGGTCGGATTCGTGGCTTCTTCTTTTACGAAGAGCGACGGATAGCGGCGGCTCTGGAGCATCGGGGTCCAGCCTTCGCCCAGCGTGACCGGCTCCACGTCCGGCAGCACGGCGCTGTAGCGCCACATGCTCTGCACGCCACCCGGCTCGGGCCGGTGCGTGCTCGCGCGGATCGCATCGAGGTCATAGCGCACGTAGAGCGTGCCGCTGCATTTCGGACAGACGGTCCGGGGCTGGTCGGCGGTAAGGTGCTGGTGGCAGCGGGAGCACTCGAGGAACGTGATGGGAGCCATGTCCTCCAGAGTAACGGAAAGGGAATCTGTATCGCTGGGAGGCGGCGAACCGGAAGGTTTTCAGATTGCTTTCAAGAAGAGCGTTTGTCGGGAGTAATTCGCCTAATTTCCAAAAGCCGCTTCTTGAAGAGTCGTATTGGTTATGAAGCCAACGGCCCGTTAGAGTATGGGAATGTTTGGTGTTGAGCCTCATGAGCAGTGGACAGAAGAAGAGCAGGCGGACTTTGAGATCCATGCTGCCGCGCGGTTGAAAGCCTGCAAAGCTTCGGCGGTGAAGGCGGGAGCAGCCCTTCTTCTAAACATCGCGCTAATAGTCCTATTCCGTGCTGCCCACCAGCTTCACATTTATTGGCAACAAGCCAGATTTCTCGTCATTACGGCAGAGTTGCTCTTCTTATGGCTCGTCATCAAGGTTGGCTACGTTTGGAGTTCATGGCAGTCTTCTCGCGAAGTAAGACGTGAGTACGAGAGTTTCGGTGCGAGCGAGCGGCAAGCTGATCACATACGCGCTCACAAACACTCCATTGAGAACCGTGCTGAGATAGAAGCAAGTGTTGTTTGTGGCTGCTTCTACTGTATGTCTGTCTACCCACCGTCAGAGATATTGGACTGGATTGAGGACAAAGAAGTTCAAACTGCTGACTGTCCTCGATGCGGAATCGACGCAGTAATTGGGTCTGCATCCGGGTTTCCGATCACACCCGAGTTCCTGAACCTCATGAATGAACACTGGTTCGAAGGGCATAGTCCCTCATGATCGAATGGGTACCCTCTCTTCCTATAGGCACAGCGTTCTCTGTGACCTTAATCAGTAACGATAAATCCTGATGTCGTCACTAACCCGACTTAAACTTGGCTCCTACCCCAGCCGACTCTTGAGCCACGCGCGCACCGGCTTGTCGTAGGCGACCATCACCAGCGTGGCGAAGGCCACCATCGTAACGACGCCGCAGGCGACATGAAGCACAAGGTCGTGGCCGTGCGCCAGATTATGCTTCTCGGCGAAGTCGCCCCATATCCAGATGACCGAGTAGTGCGTCATGTAAAGCGGATACGAGAGGTCGCCCGAAAAGCGGCATAGCTTTTCGATCCTCGGGGACACACTTGCGCCTGCGCCCAGCGCGACGAGCAGAGGGAAGTAGACGATGATGATCGCGGCCTCGCGGACCCAGCCATGCGAGGCATACGGCGACATCAGCGCCAGCAGCAGAAGCAGGCTCAGCGCGACAAATCCCAGTCGTGTCCGCAGCCGCCAGCCCATGCGATAGACCAGGAGTCCGGCAAGAAAGGAGAACGTGACCCGCGCGCCACCGTCCCAGAAATTGCGCGAGCTCCAGCCGCCGGAGAGATTGCCGGAGCGATACGCCACCCAGCAGAGCGCTATTGCGGCGACGCATGTGAGCACGATCAACGCGCCGCGCTTCAGCCGGAAGAGCGCCAGTCCGAAGATCACATTCGCCACGTACTCCCAGAAAAGCGACCACGCCGGGGCATTCAGTCCGAAGAGATTGTACGAACGCTCCTTCATCACGCCGCATGGGAGCATCAACAGCGAGGCTGCGAAGAGCAATGCCATTCTGGCGGGGCTATAGCCCGGCGCTACGCCGAAGGGGTTCGCATAGAAGGCGATGAGCCCAAGTACTGCGCCCAGCACCACCAGCGGATGCAGCCGGATCAGCCGTTGTTTCAGGAAGCCCCCGAAGCCGAGCGTTCGGATGCGATCGTCATAGGCGTAGCCGGTGACAAAGCCGGAGAGGCAGAAGAAAAAGTCGACTGCGAGGAAGCCGTGGCCGATCCGGAGCTTGCTGTAGTTCCAGATCACCATCTCCATGAAATGGAAGGTGACCACGCCGATCGCCGCGACACCGCGCAGGCCATCCAGAACGGCAAAGTGCGGTTTCGCGGGACGCGTTTGCATTGTTTCGACTTGGATCTCTGACGCGGTAGCCATTCTGTGTAGCTCCACTGTAATGGCAGAGTGGCTTCGATGGCCTCAGGCACTATGATGGAGCGGGTGTCCGGTTCGGGTGTGGACGCCGATCCTGTTGCATGCTGGAGTGTTCCGGATGAATTGGAAGAAACGACTTGGCTCGCTGTGCCTCGCTGGAAGTGCCCTGTCAGTGAGTCTTTCGTATGGTGTGGCAATGGGTGCCGAGAAGCCGGCGTCCGGCTGGGTGGCCAGCTGGGGCGCTTCGCCGGTCAGCAGCCGTCCCATTGAAGCTGCGGATGTGACCTATCGCGACGTGGTGCACCTGAGCCTCGGTGGGAATGCGATCCGGATCAAGCTGACCAACGAGCTGGGCGAGGCTCCGATCACCGTAGGAACGGCGCATGTGGCGCTCAGCGCCGGCAATGGCCAGACGCAGCCCGGTACCGATCACGCGCTCACATTCAACGGCCGCACGCAGGTCATGATTCCTGCTGGAGCCATGGTCGTGAGCGATCCGATCCCGATGCCGGTGGCCGCGTTGTCTGATCTGGCAGTGAGTGTCTATCTCCCTCAGCAGCCGGTTCCGCAGGCGCACACCACCTGCCATGACCTGGGCTCCTCGACCAGCTATATCGCAACCGGCGATGCGACGGCCGCCACCGCCGTGGAAGGCGCGAAGACGCTCACCTCCTGGTGTGTGGTGAAGGGTGTGGATGTGCAGGCGGCCGACCAGAATGCATTCGCCGTCGCGACTCTCGGCGATTCCATTACCGATGGAGCTGCGTCGACCCCGGATGCCAACCATCGCTGGCCGGATTTCTTCGCGCAGCGCCTGCAGGCCGATAAGAAGACGAAGCACATCGGCGTGCTGAATGAGGGCATCAGCGGCAATCGCCTGCTTTATGACGGCGCAGGTCCGAGCGCGCTCGCCCGGCTTGATCGTGATGTGCTCGCGCAGAGCGGCGTGAAGTACCTGGTGGTTCTCGAAGCGATCAACGATATCGGGCGGCTGGCGCATCCCGGAGACCTCGAGAGCACGCTGACGGCGGCCGACGTGGAATTTGCCTATAAGCAGATCATCGAGCGCGCGCACCAGCACGGGATCAAGGTCTACGGGGCGACGCTGACGCCGTATGTCGGCGCAGGCTACGCAACCCCCGCTGGCGAGGCGATCCGCGAGGCCGTGAACCAGTGGATCCGCACACCGGGCAACTTCGATGGCTTCATCGATTTCGACAAAGCGACGCAGGACCCGCAGAATCCGACGAAGTTCCTTCTGGCGAATGAACACGGCGACCACCTGCATCCAAACGACACCGGCTACAAGGTGATGAGCGACAGCATCGATCTGAAGCTCTTCCAGTAAGGCTGGTTTACTCGAAGACGGGTGCGAATCGTTCGATTCGCACCCGTCTTTTTTTGCGCATGTCATTCTGAGCGAGCGCAGCGAGTCGAGGAACCTGCGGTTAACACCTGTCCGTGTGGATGCTGTGCTTCGGTCAAGATGACAATTCTTGTCTGGCGGATATTGAGTGCTACCGTTTGTGACCGTCGCTCGGGAAAAGCAGCGGCTCAGGTGATTGGCCGTCTTTCCGCGAAGTCGCGCTGAAACGCGTACGCGGAAATTCCTCGGGGAAATTCTTCTGGATGAACTTGACCATGCGTTCCCGCACGATACAGCGCAGGTCGAACAGCCGACTCGAATCAGCCGAGCTCATCAGGCAGCGGATTTCCATGGTGTGTTCGGAGAGGTTCGTCACCTGGAGAGCGTTCACCCGCTTGTCCCAGAGCGGCTCGCTCTCGAGAATGCGCGTGAACTCCTCGCGCAGTGCGTCGACCGGGATCGAGTAATCGACATACAGGAACGACGTGCCCAGCAGGTCCGAGGTGTTGCGGGTCCAGTTCTGGAACGGGCTTTCGATGAAGTAGGTGAGCGGAACCACAAGCCGCCGCTGGTCCCAGATGGCGACGATGACATACGTGGTGGTGATCTCCTCGATCTTGCCCCACTCGCCTTCGACGATGACCACGTCATCGAGGCGGATCGGCTCGGTGAGCGCGATCTGCAATCCGGCGAGGAAGTTCGAAGCCGAGGTCTTGGCGGCGGTAGCGAGCACCAGCGAGGCGAGTCCGGCCGAGGCCAGCATGCCCGCTCCGTAATGCCAGAGCTGCGAATCGCGGAAGACGGAGAGAATCAGCCCGGCATCGACGAAGATCAGCAGCGTGATGAGCATGCGCCGGGAGAGCTGCATCTGGGTGCGCGCCCGGCGCGCGCGGAGATTGTTCGAGGTGTTGATGTCATAGCGGATCAGCAGGAAGTCTTCGATGCAGTAGACCAGCGCGATCAGCAGCCAGCCGAGGGCCAGGAACCACACCACGGCCAGGCTCTTCTGGGCGATTTCAAGATAGCGGTCGGAGAGGAAATCGACGATCGGCAGAAGGATGCCGACGCCGGTAAGAAAGATCAGCGCCTGGGATGGACGCCGGATGCGGCGAACGATCTGGAGAAGGTGGTTGTGGCCACCCTCGCGGGCTCGCTTGAATCGGTTCAGGCTGCCGAGCAGGATGCGCTGGGCGTTGGCGCTGATCGTCGTAACGATGACCAGCACGGTAAGACCAATGATCCAGTCGCGCTGGTGGGCCTCAATAAAGTGCGGGAGCCACAGAAGCGTGCTTCTCATGCTCGTGAGGATGCGTGCGGCCAGCGAAGGGGTTGGGCGGCGCCCGGGATCGGTCTGTATCGGCGGGGAAAGCGGCCCTGCTCAGGAGGCTGGGCCGCGTCTCACCGGAAATGCGCTGGAAGCGCTAGCGCTCGATTTCGACACCGCGCCAGAAGGCGATGTGGTTCTTAATGTTGCGGGCTGCGGGCTTGGGATCGAGATAGTACCAGGCCGCGTCCTGGTTTTCCTGCCCGTCGACGAACAGGGAGTAGTAGCGCGCCTGCCCCTTCCAGGGGCAGGTGGAGGTGGTCGAGCTGGGGCGGATATACTCCCGGTTTACCGAGCTCTCCGGGAAATAGACGTTTCCCTCGACGATCTCGACTGTGTCGCTTTCCGCGATGACTTTGCCGTTCCAGATTGCCTTTGCCATTGCTGCCTTCAGAAACCTTTCCTACAGAGTCAGACCCTTCACCTTACCAGAAGCGGCCTCGCTGTGCATTGCAAGCGCTCACTTTCTTTAGGGTTACTGTCCGCGGCTGGCACGCAGGGCCTGCGCCTGGGCCCGGCGCTGAGGCAGGATGGCCTTGAGCCGCTCCACAGACGCGCGCGCCTGGGGATAGGCCTCCACCAGCTGCTCGATCTTCTCCAGAAATCCGGGGCGAAAGGTTCTGATTTCAGCAAGATACGGCTCGAACTTGGCGTAGATAAAGAACGGTTCGGAGGCGCAGTCCAGGAAAAGCTCGCCGTTCAGGGCGCCGTGGGTGACGAAGGCGGCCGCCATATCCCAGTAGCTGGTGACCTGCCGCGCCCAGGCATTGTGCTCGGTACCGAGGGCCTTCATCAGCTCGACGACCTCGTCCAGGGACTCGGGAAAGAATTCGGTATGCATCCACGCGCGCGCCTTGCGCATGGTCTCTTCGGTGCGAAGTTCATACAGCTTCAGGATCAGGTGCGCATCCTGCGTAGTCGCCAGCGTGGACTCGAACATAAGGTCAGCTCCCCGGCGTGAGTCTAAATCGGATCGCGGTGGAGAAACAGGACTGGTGGGATTTTTAGGGGTGATGGCTGGGGTGCTGGGATTCCCGCTCTCGCTCGCGCCGTGAAGAACCGGGTGGCCCATTCAAGCCTGTTGTTGGCTTGAGTGGGGAAGTGCGAAACAACAGCTGCGCATTTCACATGGAATCCGGATTCGCTGGACTATCGCTTCTCGCTTACTTGAGCGAACTGCGGGTTCCTCCACTTCGCTCCCTGCAGTCGCTTCAATCGGAATGAGAAATTGCAGGTAAAGCAAAACGCCCCTGCCGCTCGATGCGGCAAGGGGCGTTCTCGTTCCTACTCCTTACACCTCGACCAAGGGACCATGCGTCTTGGCCGTGGGCCGAGCCTTCTTTTCAGCAGGCTTAGAAGCAGTCTTGGCTGAAGCAGGAGCTGCTTCCGCAGGCGCTTCCGGCGGCGGAGCGTCGCCGATGCGCTTGGTGTAGCTGCAGGTGACCTCGCCCTCCGCTTCGCCCTTCTTGGCGCGCTTCTTCGGTGCGTCTTCCTCGTCAGCCGAGGGCTTCTTGTTGTTCGGGCAGACCAGGTAGACACCCGACTTCAGCGTCTTCTCCATCAGGTATGGCGAGCCGCACTCCGGGCACTTCTGATCGACCGGCTTGTAGTTCGCCGTGAAGTCGCACTTCGGGTACTCCGAGCAGCCGTAGAAGACATTGCCGCGGCGCGCCTTCTTCTCCACCAGGTCGCCCACCTTGCATTTCGGGCAGTTCATGCCGATGGTGTTCTGTTTGATGTACTTGCACTTCGGATACGCCGAGCAGGAGACGAACTCGCCGTACTGCCCGTGGCGCAGCACCAGCTGGCTGCCGCACTTGGGGCAGTTCTCTTCGAGCGGTTGCGGCGGCTTCTGCTGTTGCTTCTGGTTCAGGCGGCGGACCGTCTTGCACGGCGGGTCTTCGTTATAGCCGGGGCAGGCCATGAACGGACCCCACGGACCGTTGCGCAGCACCATCACGCGGCCGCAGTTCTCGCAGTATTCCTCTTCGGTCTCTTCGGCCTGGTCGGCCATCTGCAAGTTCGGCTTGGCGTCGAAGTTCTCCCGCGTGTAGTCGCAGGATCCCTTCTTCTTCTTGTCGTACGAGCTGCAGGCGTAGAAGCTGCCGAACTTGCCCCACTTCAGCACCAGCGGCGAGCCGCACTGCGGACAGACTTCGTCCGTAGCCTTCTCCATCCGCTTGATGTCTTCCATGTTGTCGCCTGCGACCTTCAGCTCCTTCTCGAAGTGGTCGTAGAAGCCGCCGAGCAGGTCGGTCCACTTCTCCTTGCCGTCTTCGATGTCGTCAAGCTCCTCTTCGAGCCGCGCGGTGTACTTCGTATCGAAGATGTAGGGGAAGTTCTTCACCAGCAGGCCGGTGACCACGTTGCCGATCTCGGTGGGTACGAAGCGTCCATTGCGCCCGCCGATCTTCTGCACGTACTCGCGGTCCTGGATGGTGTTGATGATCGAGGCATAGGTCGAGGGGCGGCCAATGCCGCGCTCTTCCAGCTCCTTCACCAGCGAGGCTTCGTTGTAACGCGGGGGCGGCTCGGTGAAGTGCTGCTCGGGCTTCAGCTCCTGCAGGTTCAGTTTGTCGCCGGCGTTGAGCGCGGGCAGCTTGTTGGCGAGCGCCTCGTCGTCCTCGTCCTTCTTTTCCTTCGACTCCTCGTAGACCTTGAGGAAGCCGTCGAATTTGACCACCGAGCCGGTGACGCGGAAGTCATAGCTCTTGTCGGCCTTGGCCACGATGTCGACCGTGGTCTGGTCGAAGAGGGCGGGCGTCATCTGCGAGGCGACAAAGCGCTGCCAGATGAGCTTGTAGAGCCGGTACTGCTCGTCGGAGAGATAGCGCCTGATCTGGTCCGGATGGAGATCCGGGTTCGACGGACGGATGGCTTCGTGCGCATCCTGCGCGTCCTTCTTCGACTTGAAGGTGTTCGGTGCGGCGGGCAGGTACTTGTCGCCGTGCTTCGCCTGGATAAAGCTGCGGACCGAGGCGATGGCCTCCGGCGCGACGCGGGTCGAGTCGGTACGCATGTAGGTGATGAGACCGACCGTGCCTTCGCTGCCGAGGTCGATGCCTTCATACAGACGCTGGGCCACACCCATGGTGCGCTTCACGTTGAAGCCGAGCTGGCGGGCGGCATCCTGCTGAAGCTTGGACGTGGTGAAGGGCGCAGCCGGATTGCGCTTGCGCTCCTTGCGCTCGACATTGCGCACCGACCACGTGGCCTTCTTGATCTGGGCCACGGCCTCGTCAGTGAGCTTCTGGTCAGGCAGAGCTGGGGCGTCCACGGTCTCGACCTTGGCCTTTGCGCCGTCGATGCCGATAAAGCGGGCGGTGAAGTCCTGACCCTTCGGCGCGGGCTGCAGCACGGCGTCGATGGTCCAGTACTCGACCGGGTTGAAGGCCTTGATCAGCTCTTCGCGCTCGACGATCAGGCGCAGGGCGACCGTCTGCACACGGCCGGCGGAGAGACCGCGGCGGACCTTGTCCCAGAGCAGCGGCGAAATCTGGTAGCCCACGATGCGGTCAAGAACGCGGCGCGTCTGCTGCGCGTCGACCAGGTCGCGATCGACCGAGCGGGCGTTGTTGAACGCGGCCTTGACGGCCTTGGGGGTGATTTCGTTGAAGGTGACGCGGTGGATGGCGCCGTTCTTTGCTGAGCCCTTGAGAACTTCTTCGAGATGGGCGGCGATGGCCTCGCCTTCGCGGTCCGGGTCAGGCGCAAGGTAGATGCTGTCTGACTTGGAGGCGATCTTCTTGAGGCGGTCGACGACCTTTTCTTTGCCCGGGATCACGATAAGCTCGGGCTCGAAAGTACGCTTCTTGCCCTCGAGGTCCACGCCGATCTTGTTCTTCGGCAGGTCCATGATGTGGCCTATGGAGGCCTCCACGGTGAAGTCGCTGCCGAGATATTTGCCGATCGTTTTAGCCTTCGCGGGCGACTCGACGATCACGAGAGATTTGCTCATGCTTTTCCTTTACGACGGGCGTACATTTCTTTGACGCGTCTCCGCCGCTCCCAATTCCTGTCAGTGTTCCTTACGGTTTGGATTCCCTGAAAACAGGAATCCGGTCAATTTCTCTGGAAGCTACCACGCCTCCCCGCTGGAAATCCACCAGCGCCATTTTAAGGAGCGCCGGAAACTGCCACGCCGCGACCAGCCAGGAACGGCTGTTGGATCAAAGACAGCGGACGTAGTGTTTGCCGGGAAGCTGCCGGATGCGGCCGGTGAGTTCAAGCTCGAAGAGGGCGGTAAAAACCTCCGAAGAGCTGAGTTCTGCCTCCAGCCTCTCCATGATCTCGTCGATCTGGAGCGCTTCATCGGGTCGAAGGATCGAGAGCAGGCGAGCTTCATGGGGCTGGGGTGGCTCTTCCCTGAATAACGATGCAGCAGGGGTGTCGTTTGATGCAAGCCCGGCCTTCTGCTCGAGCCGGGACTCAAGCTCGGTTCGTACCTGCGAAGGAAGATCTTCCCACACATCCTCCCAGGTTGCAGTGAGCTTTGCCCCCTGCTTTATCAACGTGTTAGGCCCCCAGCTGTTCTTGTTGGTCACATTGCCGGGCACGGCGTAGACGTCGCGATTCTGCTCGAGGGCGCACCGGGCGGTGATCCGGGTGCCGGAGTATTCGGCCGCCTCCACCACCAGCACGCCGACACTGATCCCCGAGAGAATCCGGTTGCGGCGGGGGAAATTCGGCGGGGAGGGGAAGGTGCCGAGCGGAAATTCTGAGAGAACGGCTCCGCCGCTCGCGACGATCTTCTCGGCAAGCGAATGATTCTCCTTGGGATACACCACATCGATCCCTGTTCCCCAGATGGCGATGTTGGGCTTGCCGGCGGCCAGCGCGCCCTTGTGAGCGCAGGTGTCGATACCCCGGGCCATGCCGCTCAGGATGATGAGACCTCGTTGGGCCAGGTCGCGGGAGAGCATCTCCGCCATGGAGGCGCCGTAGGGGGTGGGGTGCCGGGTGCCGACCACAGCGATCGCTGGCTGCTGCAGGACGTCGGCGTTGCCGCGAACCCAGAGCACCGGCGGTGGATCGAAGATCTCGCGCAGGCGTTCGGGATAGGCCTCATCGGCATGGCAGAGGAAACTGCCTCCCAGCGTGGCGATAGCCATCCGCTCCTCGCCGGCAAGGGAGAGTGCGCGTCCTTCCGCGATGCACTGGGCGCTCTCCGCCGGAAAATGCAGCCCTTCGAGGTCAGTGAGCCGCAGCCCGAGAACGCGCGTCGCGGAGCCGATCCGCTCGATGGCCTTAAGGATGCGGCGAGGACCGAGCTTCGGCGTCAGGGTAAGCGCGAGCCACGCCAGCCGCTCGTCTTCGTGAGGGATATGCGATCCGTGATGTGCCACGGGATGGCTGGCCGGAGCAGGAGTCATCGTTTCAGGCTGGCTTTCACGAGAACTGGAAGGATGGAAGGCAGGCTAGGTCCATCGCAGGGACGAGTCAAAGGAAAAGCCTCGTTCGGGCGCGAAGCCGCAGTTACGGAAGGGATGTGGCGCGGCTGCAGGGATCGTGAATAGGACGCGCAATCGGGTTGGTAGACTGAGGAGTGAACCCGGTATCCCGCAAGCTGATTCTCGCCGCAATTGACTTTGTGAACCCCGCGCCGCTGATGTGGGATTTCGAGCACGAACCCCGGAAAAGCGAACTGGCTGGACGCTACGAGATCGTTTCCTCGACGCCTGCGGAGTGCGCTCGCAGGCTGAAGAGCGGCGAGGCGGATATCGGACTGGTTCCGGTGGCCTCCTATGCGCTGACTTCCCGGAACGGAGCCGAGTCGCAGAGCATTGTGCCTGGCTGCGCCATCGCCTCGCTCGATGAAATCCGCTCTCTGTTGCTGGTGCTGCGCCCGGGCCTTCGCCCGGAGGATGCGAAAACAGTCGCGCTTGATACCGCATCGATGACCACGGTGACCTATACCCGCATTCTCTTTGCTAAATATTGGAGGCAGCAGCCGGAATTCCTCCCCATGGCAGCGGATCTGGAGACCATGCTGGCCAGCGCCGACGCGGCTGTGGTCATCGGCGATCCGGCGCTGCTGGCGCTTGAGGCTCGCGCGGCACGCGAACAGCGCACGGGCGAGCGGCTTACGTATCTCGACCTGGCGCATGTCTGGAAGCAGTGGACCGGAACGCCCTGGATCTCGGCTTTCTGGGCGGTGCGCGATGCGGCCTTCGGCCCGGATACAGTGACCCGGGAGCAGCTGGCTGAGGACTTCCTGCGCTCGCGCGATGCGGGCATGACGCATGTCGAGGAGCTGGTGCAGGAGTGGGCGGGGAAGATTGCAGTTCCGGAGCCGGTGCTCAGGGAGTATCTGTCGCGGAACATCCACTACATTCTGGACGAGGCCTGTCTCGAAGGGCTGCGGCTCTTCTACCGCTACGCGGCCGAGTGCGGTGCGCTGCCGCACGTGCCGGAGCTGAAGTTCCTGTAGGATCGACCGCGTATCGGAAGCGATTCCCGGACGGCCCATGCAAGCCTGCTGCTGGCCTGGGTCGCTGCGCTTCGGTCGGAGTGACGGAGCTTTCTAGTTGCGTGAATTCACGAATTTTCGATAACTGAAAACCGCACAGCGACTTCAGGGCTCAATCCCGCGTCTTAGGGAGCGTGCCTGCTCAGCCGATCAAGACCGCGACCAGAACACCGCATCATCACCTGATGCCCAGCTGGCTCATTCATCTGGGCGCTATCGGTGTCTTCGCGGTTGCGATGCTCGACGCCTCGCCAATCCCCTTGCCGCTGCCCGGAAGCACGGACGTGCTGATTTTGCTGCTGGCGGCGCATCGGGGAAACCCATGGGGACTTACCGGCGCGGCTGTCGCAGGAAGCCTGTGCGGGGCGTACATCACCTGGGGAGTCGCAAAGAAGGGCGGCATGGCCCTGGTCGAGCGCTATGTTCCGGATCGCTGGCTCAGGAAGCTAAGGCCGCGCATGGAGCGTCACGGCGCGCTGGGCGTGGCGCTGGCCTGCGTGATGCCTCCGCCGATTCCGCTGATGCCCTTTCTGCTGCTGGCCGGCGCGCTGGGCGTGGAGAAGCGGCCGTACCTCACCGCGGTGGGCGTGGCGCGCGTGGTGCGCTATGGAGCCATGGCATGGCTGGGAGCGACCTATGGACGGCGGGTAGTTCGTGCGTGGGAGCGGTACTTATCCGGCTGGTCCGATGTGATCCTGTGGACCTTCTTCAGCCTGCTCATCGCGGCAGTGATCTTCGGCGTGTGGAAGTACCGGCACGATCGTCGGCGGGTGATGGAAAAGCCCGCGGCGCAGGCCGCGGGCTAGTAGGTTTCGCACCGAACCGAAACGGGCTTAAATCTCCCAGCGCAGCAGCGTGGCTCCAACAGTGAAGCCTGCGCCGACACTGGCGATCAGCACCAGGTCGCCCTTCTTGATGCGGTTTTCTTCGACAGCCGTACCCATGGCCAGCGGAATGGTGCCGGCGGTGGTGTTGCCGTAGCGATCGATATTGATGACCACCTTTTCGATCGGCAGGCCCAGACGATCGGCGCTGGACTCGATGATGCGCTTGTTGGCCTGGTGCGGGATGAAGGCAGCGAGGTCCGCACCCGTGATCTGGTTGCGGGTGAGCACCTTCTCAGCCGCTTCGGCCATCTTGCGCACGGCAAACTTGTAGACCGCCTGGCCGTCCTGGTGGACGTAGTGCATCTTGCTCTCGATGGTGGCGATCGACGAGGGATGGGCGCTGCCGCCGGCCGGCATGTTGAGTGCCGGAGCGCCGGAGCCATCGATCTCGTGCACGAAGTCGATCAGGCCGATCTCGTCCTGTTCGGCGGGCTCGATAAGCACCGCGCCCGCGCCATCCCCGAAGAGCACGCAGGTGGTGCGGTCGGTGTAGTCGATGATCGAGGACATCTTGTCCGCGCCAATGACCAGCACCTTGGAATGAGCGCCGCTCTCGACCAGCTTGGTGCCCATCTGCAGGGCATAGACGAAGCCCGAGCATGCGGCCGAAAGGTCAAAGCCCCATGCGCCCTTGGCGCCGAGCTTGTCCTGTACGATGCAGGCCGTGGCCGGGAAGAACATGTCCGGGGTAACCGTGGCAACGATGATGGCGTCCACTTCGGAGCCCTCAATGCCGCGGCTGGCCAGGCACTTGCGTGCGGCGGCGACAGCCAGGTCGCTGGTCGCCTCATTCTCCGCTGCAATATGACGCTCGCGGATGCCGACCCGGGAGTAAATCCACTCGTCCGAGGTCTCGACCATCTTTTCGAGGTCCTGATTGGTGAGAACACGGGATGGAACGTAGGTGCCGATGGCGCTGATCTTGGCGCGCCGGGCCGCGGGCGTGCGTACTGCGAGGGTCAAGGACATTCTCCCTAAAGGTAAGAACTCAAAAGGGTATTTTCGCCGACGGGCCGAAGGCCTGTCCACGTCAGGATGTAAAGCTTTTGTCTGAGATTTTTCGTGGGAGGACTTGCAGGAGGGAAATATGTACCGGGTGACCTGCTGCGCACGCACTAGCCCGGTACCGTTGCTTCCTTCCGGACCTGGCGGGGTTAGCGGGATTGCGCCGCGCAGGACCCGGCACACGAATGATTCTAACACTTTGCGTCGGGAGAGTTTTCCTCGTTCGGGATGTCACCAGGAGTAGACTGAACACCAGAGGACATCTGCCATGGCAGCGACCGCCACGAGCAACTGGGTTCCGCTGGAAGTGTACCTGCGTTCTTCCTATGAGCCGGACGCGGAATACGTGGACGGTGAGATCGAGGAGCGTGCCGTGGGTGAGTACGATCATTCTTCCTGGCAAGAAGCCATCATCCTGTGGTTTCGCCAGCATGCTTCGGAGTGGAACGTTCGCGTCAAGCCCGAACTCCGCGTTCAGGTTTCGCGCAGTCGCTTTCGTATCCCCGATGTGACGGTACTCGACCGCGCCCTCCCCATCGAGCAAATCATCACGCATCCGCCACTGGCGGTATTTGAGGTTCTCTCGCCCGAAGATTCGATGACGCGCGTGCTGCGCAAGCTCGAGGATTACGCGAAGATGGGCATTCCGGAGATCTGGGTGATCGATCCAAAGACGCGCCAGGCGCGGGTATATCGCGATGGAGCTCTCGTACCGGCTACGGTGTTCGGTGAGCCCGGCGGGCGGATGCACTTTGAGATCAAAGAGATCGAGGCGCTGCTGGATTAGCCGGCTTTCCCATAGAGAGTTGTCATTCCGACCGGAGCGCAGCGAAGTGGAGGAACCTGCGGTTCTGTTGGCAAGAGGAAGAAACTGGGTGCCCGCCCAAGCTCCGCCTGGGCGGGAAAGTACGAACTCCGTCAGCCAGGCGAAATCCTGTAAACCCAGATCTCGAACAGAACGAGGTGCGAGGCGCCCGGTCCACGATCTGCTTCAGCCGATTTTCGGGGGAAAATCCTTCAAATTCCAGTAAAATAGCTAGGTGACGCACTCTCTCCTCGACACGCCTCAGGCAGGCGTGATCGATTCCGAACAATCCGTTTCTTCCTCATCCCGCCCCAAGGTGGGATTTGTTTCGCTCGGCTGCCCCAAGAATCTTGTGGACAGCGAAGTGATGATGGGCCTGCTCGACTCTGCCGGCGCGCAGATGACGAACGATGCCGCCGAGGCCGAGATCCTGGTCGTGAACACCTGCTCGTTCATCGACAAAGCCAAGCAGGAGTCGGTCGATACGATCCTCGAAATGGCGCAGCACAAGACCGACGGCAAGGCCCGCCGCCTCATCGTGGCCGGGTGCCTGGTCGAGCGCTATCGCGACGAGATCCGCAAGAATATCCCCGAAGTCGACGCGGTCGTCGGCACGGGTGAGCTTGAGGCCATCCTCGCTGCCGCCGGTCTCTCGAAGCCCGCACCGGTCATCTCCCAGCCTTCGCCCTTCACCATCCTGACCGACGCGGAAGCCGCCAGCATCGCGGCTACGAATATCGAATTCCGCGCCGAAGGCGACCTGCGCGAGTCGCAGGGACGCTTCTCGCGTGCGGAATGGGACGGCGCGGAGGCTTCGGCGCTGCCGCAGTATCTCTACGACCACACCACGCCGCGCCTGCTGGCGACGGGCAAGACCTCGGCCTACATCAAGATCGCCGAGGGCTGCGACCATCCCTGTGCCTTCTGCGTGATCCCGAACCTGCGCGGCAAGTTCCGCTCGCGCCGCTTCGAGTCGGTAGTTGCCGAGGCCGAGAGCCTGGTGGCGCAGGGCGTGCGCGAGATCGTGCTCATCGGGCAGGACACGACCTGCTACGGCGAGGACATGGGCCTCAAGGACGGCCTCGCCATGCTGCTCGACCGGCTGGCGCAGATCCCCGATCTCAAGTGGCTGCGATTCCTCTACGCCTACCCGAACAAGGTCACGGGTAAGCTGCTCGAGACGATCGCGAAGCACGAAAAGATCGTGAAGTACCTCGACGTACCGCTGCAGCACGCGGCCGGACCGGTACTCAAGCTGATGAAGCGCGGCGCGAATGCCGACATCTTCCTCAAGACCGTCGCCAAGGTGCGCGAAGCCGTGCCGGGGATTGCGCTCCGGACGTCTTTCATCGTGGGCTTCCCGGGCGAGACCGAGGCTGACTTCGAGGCGCTCTGCGACTTTGTACGCGAGGCGAAGTTCGACTGGCTGGGCGTCTTCACCTACTCGGACGAAGAAGGCTCGAAGGCCTTCGACCTGGGCGACAAGGTGCCACCGCGGGTGATCGAATCGCGCCGCAAGAAGCTGATGAAGCTGCAGCAGTCGATCAGCAAGAAGGCGAAGCAGGACTGGATCGGCCGCGAGCTCGATGTGCTGGTCGAGGGCGAATCGGAAGAGACACCGCTGCTGTGGGAAGGCCGTTCGCAGTTCCACGCGCCGGAGATCGACGGCACCGTCTATATCAACGACTTCGGTCCCTTCGAGGAGCTGACCCCGGGCCGCTTCTACCGCTGCGAGATCACCGAAGCGCATGACTATGACGTGGTCGCTCGCATCGTCGGCGAAGCGTAATGCATCTGTAGACCAACGGGCATCTGGCAATCGGGTGCCCGTTCCGGTTACACATACGAAATGGCACAGAAGAATCAGACATTACGCTGCCCAACCTGCCGCACGCTGGTGACGGCCACGGACGAGAATTTTCCTTTCTGCAGCGACCGCTGCCGCCTCATTGACCTGGGTAAATGGTCGAGCGGAGCATACCGCATCTCGTCGCCGATTCTCGACCCCGATGTACTGGAAGGCCTTGAGAATCAGCCCCGGCGCCGGGACGATGACGACGAAGATGTATTCCGCACCCACTGAACCAAAAGCACCGAGGTAAGAGCCCCGAGGTAAGAGAAAGACATGCACATAGGTATGCCGCAGCGCAGAGTGCGTTGGGGAAAGACAACTTGGGCGTGGCTGACGGCCACCTTCTTCGGCATCGGTCTGCTTCCGGGCGGACCCGGCACCTGGGCCTCGGTGGCCACGGTACTCCTCTGGACCTTCAGCATGCGCGCCCTGCATCCGGCCGCGGCGACGCAGATGCTCTGGACCGCAGCGGCAGCCGTTGTGGTCACCCTGATCGGAATTCCGGCATCGGACATAGTAGCGCGCGAGAGCGGACGGGAAGACCCGGGACACGTCGTGATCGACGAGGTGGCCGGGCAGTTGATCGCGCTCATCGTCTCGCCGGCGCTCTGGCTTCATGTCGCGGTAGCGCTGCTGCTGTTTCGCTTTTTCGATATCACCAAGCCCGCCCCGGCGCGGCAGCTGGAGAGGCTGCACGGGGGCGTGGGTATCATGATGGATGATGTGGCCGCGGGCATTTATGCCCTGCTGGTGAGCCTCCTGATCCATCATCGTTGGTAGGTAGGGCACCGCTGGTAGGGCACTGGCGGCAGGTTTGCACAACCGATAGAGCTGGGAGTTTCTGTTGAGTATGGCACCACTGATCAAGACCGACTTCGGGGGCGCACCGCGGATCGAATCCGTGCAGCCGGATGTGGCATTGCCGGGTGGCGAGGTAGAAGTCCACGGCGCGAATCTTGGCCCTGTCTCCATCGCGGGAGCATCGTGGCGACAGCCGGTGGCGATGCTGGGTGAGTTGGCAGCCCCGGTGCTGATGAGCCGCAGCCGTCGCCTGGTGTTGCGTGTTCCCGAAGAGTCCGAAAGCGGCAAGCTGCGTATCCTGCAGAACGGCGCGCAGAGCAACCAGGTGGACCTGGCGGTAGCTTCGCTGATCGCCACCGGCGTGCACGCGGTCGCGAGTCCCGCCGTCGATGAAGACGGCAACATCTATGTGACGCTCTCCGGCTCTCGCGGGCAGGAGACACCGGTCTCGGTTTATCGCGTGGAGCAGGATGGCGAGATGCGCCCATTTCTCTCCGGCATCATGAATGCCACGGGACTCACCATGGGCCCGGACGGTTATTTGTATGTCTCGTCGCGGAACGAGGGCACCGTCTATCGCGTGACCCACGCAGGCGCGGCCTCGGTTTATGCCGAGGGCATGGGCGTGGCGACCGGGCTGGCCTTCGACGCGGACGGCAATCTCTATGTAGGCGATCGCAGCGGAACGATCTTCAAGATCGCCCCGGACCGCCAGATCTTTGTCTTCGCCACGCTTGAGCCCAGTGTCTCGGCCTACCATCTCGCGTTTGGCATCGACGGCACCCTTTATGTGGCCGGACCGACCACTTCGACGAACGATGCGGTGTATGCCATCGATCAGAACGGCGCGACCAGCGTTCTCCAGCGCGGGCTGGGGCGGCCGCAGGGGCTGGCCGTGGATGTCGCCGGAGTCGTGTACGTGGCCGGATCCTATGGTGGTCGCCACGGCGTGGTGCGCATCATGCCTGGCGAGGAGCCATCGCTCGTCGTCTCAGGTTCAGGCATCGTGGGCTTTACCTTTGTACCCGGAGGCAGCGCGCTCGTGGCCACCGGCAGCTCCGTTTATCATGTACCGTTGGGTATCGAAGGATGGCGTGTCGCCTAATCCTTCTTCCTGCATACGAACAGGTTTTATTACCTTCGAGGCTGACCAGAGCTCAATGAACGCGGAGATCGTCGCTATTGGTTCCGAGCTTCTGACGCCTTGGCGCCAGGACACCAATTCTCTTTACGTCACCGAGAAGCTCAACCTGCTCGGTGTGAACGTCGCCTTCAAGACCATTGTCGGCGACCGGCAAAAACACCTGGTGGAGGCGATCCGCAACGCGCTCCGGCGCACGGACATCATCGTCATCATGGGTGGCCTCGGTCCGACCGAGGATGACCTGACACGCGAGTCGGTCGCCGAAGCCCTGAAGATTCCTCTCAAGCGAAATCCCGACCTGATCGCCGAGCTCTACACGCGCTTCGCGGCGCGGCGGCAGACGATCACCCGCAACAACGAAAAGCAGGCCGACACGCTCGATGGCGCGATCATCCTCGAGAACCCGCGCGGTACCGCGCCGGGGCAGATGCTGGACACGATTTACGGAGAGCACCGCAAGCTGGTCTTCCTGCTGCCCGGGCCTCCGTCCGAGCTCAAGCCGATGGTCGACGAGCAGTGCCTGCCGCGCCTCCGCGAGCTTCTGCCCGTCCGGCACATCGCCACGCGCGTGCTCAAGGCGGCGATGATCGGCGAATCGGCAGCGGATGCGCGGATTGCGCCGATTTACCAGCAGTTCAAGGATGTGGAGACGACCATCCTCGCGCACCTGGGCGACATTCAGCTGAACCTGATCTGCGGCAAGTCGATCCTCGAGGCCGCGCAGGCGCGTGTGGATGAGCTGGCCGGGCGCATCGAGGAAGAGCTCGAGGAGCTGATTTATTCCTCGCAGGGCGAGACGCTGGAGCAGATCGTCCTCTTCCATCTCGAGATGCGCGGCGCGACGTTGTCTGTCGCGGAGAGCTGCACCGGCGGACTCATCTCGCAGCGGCTGACCAGCATTGGCGGATCGTCGCGCTCGTTCATGGGTGGCGCGGTGGTCTATTCGAACGAGCTGAAGACGCAGTTCGCAGGCGTGCCCGCGGATCTGATCGCGCGTCATGGCGCGGTGAGCAGGGAAGTCGCGACGGCGCTGGCCGAGGGCATCCGTGCGCAGTGCGGTACCTCGCATGGCCTGGGGGTGACCGGCATCGCAGGTCCCGGCGGCGGGACGGAAGAGAAGCCGGTGGGCCTGGTCTACTTTGCCGTGGCCGATGCCGAAGGCACTGAGGTGCTCGAGAAGCGCTTCACCGGCGACCGCAATCGGATCCGGCAGTACGCGGCACAGCAGGCGCTGGACCTCGTTCGCCGTCGCCTGATTTAGCTGTTCGGCTGCGCTTTTTACTGTTTCAGCCGATCCAGGTTCGCACGCGCCTGCGCATGATTCGGTTCGAGCTTCAGCGCAGTGAGAAAGTCCTGCCTCGCCTGCGCCTTGTCTCCGGCGCGGGCTTCGAGAACCCCGAGATTATTCCAGCCGTCCGCATCCTCCGCGGTGAGATGCAGGGCGGACTTCTGCTCGGCGATCGCTGACATTAGATCGCCGCTTGCATCGAGCGCCTGCGCAAGCGTGCTGTGCAGCTGGGCCTGTGCGGCAGGATCTTCTGCAAGCGCGAGTGCGGAGCGCAATTGGCGGATGGCCTCCGTCATCTGGCCCGATTGCGCATAGGCGGCGGCAAGATGCTCCTCCGCGTCGATATCCGCAGGCGTCATGGAGACGGCTTCGCGGAGCCGCGGCAGCGCATGCGTGGTGTCTCCCTCGCCAAGGTCGAGGCTGCCCAGCGTGTAGAGGGCGAGGAAGTCGTGGGCATCGAGCGCGAGCGCCTGTTCGCACTCCGCGCGCGCAGGCTGGGGCTGGCCGTTGTTCATGAGCACGGCGCAGAGGCCGCTGTGTGCGGCGGCATCGTCGGGGCAGGAGGCAAGCGTGTCGCGGAAGGCCTTTTCCGCCTCGCCGGATTGACCGTGGTGAGCTTCGAGATTCGCAAGGTTGTAGCGGGCATCGCAATCGGCAGGGTGTGATGCGGTGAGCTGTGTGAAGAGCTGCCGTGCCTGCTGCCAGTCGCCCGAGGCAGCGAGCGCCGAGCCTAAGCCATTCTCGGCACGAGTATCGTCCGGATGCGCTTCAAGTACGCGACGCCAGGCCGCGATGGCCTCCGGATAGCGCGCCTGCCCTTGCAACGCCGAGGCCAGGTTATAGAGCGCAATGGCATCGTGCGGATCCTTCTCGAGCTTGGAGCGCATCCATGCCTCTTCGAGGATGAGGCGCGGGTCGGGTGTGTTTGCGGGAATATTGACCGGCAGCACCTGCAGCCAGAGGTGCGCCATCTCGTCCTCGGAGCGGTTGCCCGCGCGCACGCGGATGGGCGGCGAGTGTGGATTGCGGATATTCGCCATCGAGTTGTCATAGACGTAGTGCATGTGGACGAACGTGCCCTTCGGCAGCCGCACCGGCTCGCGATAGCGATAGACCGATTGCCGATCGATGTCCCAATCGTCGATGCGGATGAGCCAGAGGCGCTGGCCGTTGGGCAGCATGGCCCAGGCCTCCAGCTGTTTGCCGAGATAATGCGCGTGTGGATAGATGCCCAGCAGGTCGACGTCGATGGGCAGGCGGAGCTGGTCTTCGACAACGAAGTTCGCCGCGCCTGCCGGAATATCGAGGGCGCCGTCGCGCTCAAGCTGCAGCAGCATCGGCTGGTGCGTGGGCGGCTTGTCCGTAAAGTAGAGGCCGATCTGCGCGGTGATCGTCTCCGCTTTGCCCGACGGCTTGAGGTGCATGTTCAGGATGAGATCGTTGCCGGGATCGAGCCGCCAGGGCATGCCATCCGGCTCGACGAGCACGGGCGTGTCGGGCTTCCAGAAGAGGAAGTGGCTGTCGGGATCGAAGCTGTTACCAGCATCGACCTCGATCTCCATGCCCGGAACGCCATCCCGCCATGCGTCCGGATGCGTGCGCCGGAACGACGCGGTGCGATCGATGAGGACGTTCGCGTGATGCACGATCTCCGCAGCGCCGGGGCGAATCTCCATCGCGCGGATATAGTGGCCCTCTTTCAGCGGATACGGCAGCACGAAGTTGCGGAAGACATCCGTACCCGATGCAGACAGCGTGAAGGGGCGCTCGATGGTGAGGATGAGGTCAGGTTTGCCGTATTGCCACGTGGGGTTGAACTGTGGCGCAGGCGGAGCGAGCGCAGCATCGCCCTGCGGCATGCCGGACTCCATCCATCGGCGAAGCTGGGCGAGATCGTGATCGGATAATCGCCGCTGATCGGCAAAGTCACCGAAGCCGGGCTCAGGGAGCCAGGGCGGCATGTAGCGCGACTGGGTGACGGTGACAATCTGCCGGCCCCAGCGCCGTGCGTCCTCGTAGGTAAGCAGGGAAAACGGACCACCGCCGCCCGGATGGTGGCAGGTAGAGCAGTTCTGGTTCAGGATTGGCGCGATGTCGCTGGCCCAGGTTGGCGCATGCTGAGTCTGCGCATGCAGCACGGAGATGAAGAGCAGCAGCGCGGCGAGCAGTGGAATGCGGCGTGGCTTCATCGCGGAGACAGGCCTTGGGCAGGAATGATCGTACATCCAATCGCGGGACCGCCCGCGGGTTGCGGCTGCCGCCCCTCGAGCAACGCGCGGATCGCATCCTCGAGATCGTGGTGGAACGCCTGCGGGCGCTCGTGTCCGAAGGAGAGATAGCGGTCGTCGATGCGGCCATGCCACAGCTCACGCAGGCCACTTCCGTTCGGGCGAAAAACAGCGGCTTCGGGGGTCACGTGGATGTGAGCCAGCTTCACGAGGGTTTGCGCCGCATCGAGCGCCGTCGGCAGATGCACGTCGAACTGTGCCTGCTGCCGGCGCACGACGCCGGCTGTATCTCCCGGATTCGGATAGACAAGCCAGAGCCGGACACCTTTCGTCTCATGTTGCGCAGCCAGCTGTGCCAGCTCGGGCAGGTAGCGGTTCGAGATGGGGCAATCCGAGGCAACGAAGACGAGCACCACCACGCGAGTGCCGGACGGCGCGAGACTCTGGATGGGCTGGCCGTCGAGGCCAGTCGCCGTCAATGACTGGGCAAAGACAGCCGGAGCGAGAAGCATCCATGCGGCGAGGAGCAGGCGGAACATAGGAGAGCAGTGCGGCGACCATTGTCGGCGCGCAGGCCGGTATTTGGCTAGGGGGATATTTCCATCCCAGGTCTCAGAATCGAGACCTGGGGCACCCAGATTGAATCTTTGTCATTCCGACCGGAACGAGCGCAGTGGAGGAACCAGCAATCCTCTCCTCATGCTCGAGAGCTTTCCGATGTCGGCGAAACCGCAAGTCCCCTCTACTCCGGTTGAGATGAGAATTAATCCGTAAATAAATATAAATAAATCGCCTGATATCGGCGCTCGATCTGTACGAGCCCTGCACGGCTACGCGAATCATGGCCGCGATTCGCTCGAGAAAAAGTCAGCGCAACATGATGCGCTGACCTTTTATTCTCGCGAGGATGCCTATTAGCCGGAGCCGCTGGCGGAGGCTGGGCGAGGACCAACACTGGACTACTCTTTATCCACCGCACATCATAAAAAGCTACCAAGATTAGTCGCGAGCCTTGCCGGGGCGTTCTTCGCAGCATGATTTCATGCACGCAATGCTGGTGGCGGCTTTAGCAACTATGTTCAACATAGAAGCCCGTAGATTGGGCTATGACAGTAAGCGAACAAAGCCCTACTACTGCAATTGGAATCCGAGATTGGTTTACTCTGGCGGAAAATTCACTGCTCATTTCGACTAACTCATCTTGCTGAGTTAGTGGATGCTCAAAGGTTCATGGCACGCTCCATTCCATATTTCTATTGTCGATCGATGTCGCCGCATCCTTTCGAGATTTGTTTTGCCGCGAGAATGGTCTGAGCACCGAGTGCTGGATGGTCTTTATCCTGGCCGTACTTCGGCAGCTCGGTGTAGGTCGTGATGAACGCGCCGGGCGAGGTCTCGAGCAGCTTCGTCAGCCCCTCCGGGCCGTCCTGCGCAACGATGTCCCTGGCCATGACGTAGCCGATGTCGTAGAGGAGGCCGTGGCCGTAGAAGCCCACGGCATAGACATCGTCCAAGGGCATGGGGTGCGGCGCATTGAGAGCGCTCACGGACATCTCCAGTAGCGAAGCGCTAGTGCCGATGTGGTGCACGCCCTCGGTGATGTCTCCGAACTGCCTGCGGCCTGCCTCGGAGTGCGATTGCTCCAGCAGGGAGATGTCGCCGACATAGGTGGCCGAGCCCTCTTCATAGAGATTGGCCAGCAACTGGCGTGTCTTCACGCAGGCCTGCTCGGCCGCTTCCATGCCCTCGAGCGACGGCAGATCGGAAGGCACGCCGCGTTTGCCGGCATAGGTGCCCTGCACGGCGTGATACAGCTCATGCTCGGTGACATATTGCGCGTAAACGAACTCCTCGATGTTGCCGAGGTTGAGATAGAAGTCCTGGCCGCCGAAGGCGTAGCCGGTTCCGTCGCCACCGGCGATGATGTAGCCCGTGAGTGTGGCGTGCGCATCTGCCGGAGAGTAGGCGGCGATGCGTTTCTGGATCTGCTGCTGAAATGCCGTCGGGTCGGCGACGATCGCATGCAGGAGGGCTTGAATCTGCCTCGCCCGGGGCTTCACCTTATCGAAGAAGTACGACTCCTGCTGATCGTTGGCAGGCGGAAGAGCGTGCGCCCCATTATATAAAGCATCCGCGAAGTTCTGCGTGGTGGCATCGATCTTGAATTCGCGGTTCTTGCGGATGATGCCCTGGTTGCCGGGAAGGGCGGCGATCCGCAGGCTCTGCTCGTGCGTGAGCGAAGGGTTCTGCAGCGCATCGAGCACCGCGGATGCGGCACGGGAATCGACGTCTACCTTTACGCCAGCTGCCTGGGCCGAGGCTGACAGCGGCAATGCCAGTGCTAGAGACAAAGTGAAAACTGCAAATCGAATCACAGAGTGTCTTTCTTCTTACGGTGTCGGCTCTCAAACTTTGAGACGGCCCGCTCAAGCTGATGCAGGTGGCGTTCGGAGTGCAGCGGGATGTAGAGCAGCCACAGATAGGCGCTTAGCCCTCCCATGCCTCCATGCAGCCAGACGATCGCCTTCATGGGCCTTTCTTCACTGATTCTCAGCAAGCTCGAAAAGCGTCGGTAACTTTCCGCCAGAGACGGCTCGACCTCATCGGGGCTGAGGCCGCGGAAAGTCGAGGTGCGCGGGTTTGCCAGGGCCTTGCCGATCCTCGGCAGATAGCGCCTGAGCACCGCATCCTTGCCTGCGGTCTGCGCCTGCCAGTCTGGTGAGGGCCTGCCGTCGAGATGGGCCTGCACCTCAGCGAGGATCTCGTCTTCGACAAGCAGCGTGTGTTCGACGATCTGCGCCGGGGACCAGCTGGCCGGGCAAGGCTGCGCGCTCCAGTCCGCCGCCCCGGTCCGGCGGACGACGTCCGCAATCGTGGCGTGGACCTTGTGCAAGTGTTCAAGGAGCCACGCGCGTTCGTCGCCGCTGATCTTCGCTGCGTCGAGTGGCGCGTTGGCCGCGGGCATGCCCGTCACGCGATCGATCATCCATCTCGCCATATGCTCTCCTTGCTGATGATTCGAGCTGGTTATGTGGCTGGTCATCCGGCTTCGCGCTCCTCCAGCATCTCCTGGGTGGTCTTCAGCATGGCGTCCAGGAATCGCTCTACCACGCTCGGATCGAGACCATGCGGAGAGGATTTGAGCCCGATCTGCAAAGCATCGAGAAGCGCACCGGTGAGGCTGGCGGCTGTGGCTTTTCTCGTGAGGCCGTCCTGGCCATGCGCATCGGGGGTGCGCATGGCCTCTCCCGGAGACGAGGAAGGGTCGAGCGTGATGGAGATCTGCTTCGCCAGCGAGGGATGGCGCAACGCATACAGGCGGAATTCCATCATCAGCACAGCCGAGGAGAGTTCAGTGTCCGGCGCGGAGGTGGCGGAAGAGTTGGAATGTGTGCCATCGGCGTCGGGTGAAGCGGCCATTGCCTGAAGGCGGGCTGCCTGCCTGCGCATGTGCGTCTCGACCACGCAGATAAAAAGCTCTTCTTTGTTCTTGAACTGCGCATGGAAGGCGCCGCGAGTGCGGCCTGCATGCTTTGCAATGTCCGTCAGCGCCGCCCGTTCGAAGCCATCGCGCACGAAGATTTCTTCCGCTGCCTTGAGCAGCAGGGCTCGCGTCCGTGCGGCCCGGCGCTGCTGCCTGCGCGGGCCATCGGAGCGTTGCGCTGCTGCCGGCGGCTCTGTGCCTGGACGCGTATGCGAGGATGTCGAACGGTCTTCCATCACTGCTCTGCCTAAATGCCCTGATAGATCTGCCAGAGGAAGAGCTCGGCGGGGATAAAGCCGCGGCCCCATTTTGCGTCGAAGCGCTCCGTCGGTTTCTGCTCGAGCACGTCCTCGAACGCGAGCCCCGCGGCCTTCAGGTCGCCGACACGCGAGCGGACCGCGGTGAGCATGTCGTAAAAGTCGACAAGGTCCTGCCGGTTGCCGACCGGGCCGTGGCCGGGCACGACGAGCGTTCGCGGGCCGGCCAGGTCGAGGTTCTCCTTCGCTGCCGCGATCAGGCCGTCGATGCTGCCGCCGCCATCGAAGTCGACGAATGGGTAGATGTCGTGGAACCAGGTGTCGCCGGTGTGGAGCACGTCATGCTGCTCGAAGTGGATGGCGATGTCTCCATCAGTGTGGGCCGGACCGTATCGCTTCAGCAGAATGCTTTCGTCTTTCAGCTCGATGCGCATGCGATGGTTGAACGTGATGCCGGGCAGGGCCGGATAGGGCACGGCCGCTCGCACCAGGCGAAAGGCCGGAACCTGCTGCGTACGGTTCATCCGCATGCGGGTGTGGCTTTCGGCGACGATCTCGGCGCCCGTGTCGTGCAGCCATGCATTGCCATCAGTGTGGTCGAAGTGGAAGTGGCTGTTGATGAGCAGCCGGACGGGGTGTGGAGAGATGCGGGCCAGCGTGACCGCGATCTCGGGTCGCGAGATCGCGAAGCCGCTCTCGACCATGATTTTGCCTTCGCGATCGTTCAGCACGGCGATGTTCGCGCCCGATCCCGAGAGCACGGTGATGTCGTGCCGCAGCTCCTGAGTATCGATGCGGGCATGGAGGCCGGTCGCCATCATCTGCTCCGCCGTAAATGCGGCTTCGGGCGCGGAAAACTGTTGGACGCTCATCTCACTCTCCGGGACATGGTTCACGTGTTAAGGGAAACGTGGCAGCCTTACGGCTGCCAGCCTCCGCCGAGCGCGCGGTAGGAACCGACGGCGGCGCGTGCCGCGCCTTCGCGTGTGACGGCCAGCTCATCCCGGGCCACCAGCAGCTGGCGGTCAGCATCGAGCACATCGGTCAGGCCGATCACGCCGGCCTGGTAGGACTCCTGCGAGCGGTCGCGCACGCGCTGCAGTTCTTCGATCTCGCGCAGGATCTCGGCGCGGCGGTTTTCGGATTCGACGAGCAGTGTGAAGGCATCCTCCACATCCTCGGCCGCATGCAGCACGGAGCTGCGGTACTTCACCAGCGCTTCGGCGTTGGCGCCCCTGGCCATCTTCACCTCAGCATCCACACGGCCGAAGTCGAACAGGCGCCAGCGCAGCCCGGCGACACCGATCGGCTGAAAGCCCTGCTGCTCGAAGAGGTGCCCCGGCGCCAGCGCCTCCGAACCGACGATGCCGGAGAGCGAGAGCTTGGGGTAATACTCGGCGAGGGCCTGGCCGATGCGGGCATTCGAGGCCACGACCTCACGCTCGGCGGCGATGATGTCCGGTCGGCGACGCAGCAGGTCCATCGGGGCATCGGTGCTGGGGATGGCGGGCACCGCGGGGATGTCGGCGATATCCCTGAGCTCGGCCGCATAGGTACCGGGCTGCGCGCCCAGCAGCACATCCAGGCGGTTGAGCTGAGCCTCGAGCGCCGTATTCAGCAGCGGGATGGTTGCCCGGGCCTGCGAGAGCACGGCCTCGGCCTGCGCCAGTTCGCGGTCGGATGCGACCTCGGCATCCTTGCGCTGGCGGACCAAGTCGACGAGGTGCTGGTCGGTTTCGATCTGCTTTTGCGCGAAGCCGAGGCGGGCCTGCACGCCGCGAATCTGGATGTAGGCGTCGGCGGCCTCGGCGGCGACCGAGATGCGGGTGCCGGTGCGGGCGGCGGCCGCAGCCTGGGCCTCGGC